>NZ_DALZYO010000018.1:0-98085 GCF_031988165.1 Neobacillus sp. | reverse complement strand
TCGGTTCAGTCCAGCCCTTACGTCGCTGACCAGGGCGCTTGCGCTTTTCTTATTACTTCCCAACTGTTTGAGTTACCTGAGCTTTTAAGGCACGTCTTAAAATTTTCCCGGTAGTATTCTTTGGGAGCTCTTCAATAAACTCAATCGATGATGGAACTTTATATTTAGCTAAGTGCTCTTTACAATATTCAAGCAATTGCTCCTTGTTTAGTTCAGGGTTTTTACTGACTACATAGGCACTTACAGCCTCTCCTTGGTTAGGGTCTGGAACACCAACAACGGCCACTTCAACAACATCCGGATGTTCGTAGATAACTTCTTCCACTTCACGTGGATAAACGTTGTAACCACCAACGATGATTAAATCTTTTTTTCGATCAACAATATAGAAATATTCCTCTTCATCCATTTTAGCGATATCACCAGTATAAAGCCATCCATCCCGGATAGCTGCCGCGGATTCTTCAGGCATATTATAATAACCCTTCATAACGTTCGGGCCGCGGACGATAAGTTCGCCCGCCTCCCCAACCGGGACTACCTCACCAAGTTCATTAACGATTTTGTTTTCAACATTTAGAATTGAGGTTCCGATTGAACCGGGTTTGCGCGGACGGTCGAGCGGGTTAAAGCATGTAACGGGTGATGCTTCAGATAACCCGTATCCTTCGGAAATCATAACATTAAATTTTTGTTCAAAGTTCTTTAATAAGGCCACCGGAAGTGATGCCCCTCCTGAAATGCATAACCGCAAGGATTTTAGATCATCAGGATTTCCTTCTGGAAATTGATAGAGAAAATTATACATGGTTGGAACGCCGGCAAAAACAGTAGCCTCATATTCTTTTATTAGCGCAAAAATTTCCTTTGGACTAAATTTAGGTACAATTAACATGGTTGCTCCAGATACCAACGGTGCATTTAAGGAAACTGTTAAGCAAAAAACGTGGAACATCGGCAAAGCCGTAACAACTCTGTCATCATTATTCATTTTTAAATATACGCCGACATCCTTGGCATTACTGTATAAATTCTTATGAGTTAACATTGCACCCTTTGGTTTTCCCGTTGTTCCGGAGGTATAGAGGATAATGGCTGTATCATCCTCCTGCAGCTCAGGACCATGGAAAGGTAACACTCCTAAAGAAACTACTTCTGAAAACGATTTCATTTTTGGATAGACCGTAAGATTTTCAATTTCTGCTTGTACGATGCTATTTGGCTTCGTTTCACAAAAAACATAATGCTCAATTTTCGGCAGGAAGGCGTGCATTTTTTCAACTAATGGAATCGCTAAGTCAAGTGCTACGACCGCTTTAACGTCACCATTATTTAGAATATAGCCAATTTCATCTGCTGTATAAATCGGATTAATGGGAATGGCGGTTACCCCTAGCCGCAGTGCCCCATATAAGCTAATCACAAAATGTGGCGAGTTCCCTAGCAATAAGGCAACATGATCCCCTTGTTTGATCCCTAATTTTTCAAGACCTGAAGCAAATTTAGAAATCGCCCCATCCAATTCTGCATACGTACTTGACTGACCCATAAAATAATACGCTGGTTTTTCGGCAAATTTCTTCGCTGTTTCATGGAACTGTTCTGATAGATTCATAATTCCCCTCCCCTAGTGAATGAATCTTCATTCACTGATTCGTAAAAATTTTCTAAATATATTATATTGCTAGAATCTTAAGTATTCAAGCGATATAACAAAAAACACGATGATTTTTATCATCGCGCTTTGGTTGCCTCTTAGTAAATTAAGTTAATCAATTCTTCTTTTGAAATATTTCCGAAATAATAAGTCGTGTCAATATCCTTAAGTGCTGCTTCTAGCTCACTTTTTTCATAACGAGTATTTGTCAACTTATTCTCAAGTTCACTAACATCGCCTACACCAAAAAAATCACCGAATATTTTACAGTTTTCAATCAATCCTTTGTTAACCTCTAAGCAGACATCAATGAAACCAACTGGGAAACGGTGGGTGTGCCGTAGATTGAATTTCGGCGATTTTCCGTAGTTCCATTCCCAATTTTGATAACGCTCTTTTGATAGCTGTTGAATCTTTTCCCAATCGTCTTCTGTTAGCACATATTCTGGAATTTCTTCCTGACCTTCAAAAATGTATTTAAGAATCAGCGACCGGAATTCCTCGATTGTTATTTTCTCGGTCAGAAACTCAGAAATATTAGCAACTCGACTGCGGACTGATTTAATTCCTTTTGACTCGATTTTATCCTTCTTGACCTTCAAGGCTGATACAACATGATCCATTTCAGAATTTAACAGCAGGGTACCATGGCTAAACATTCGTCCCTTTGTTGAAAATTGCGCATTTCCGGAAATTTTCCTTCCCTCTACCTCGATATCATTCCTGCCACTGAGTTCTGCATTGACACATAATTTTTTCAGTGCTGCAATCACCGGTTCAGTGAATTTGCGGAAATTATGAAAGCTTTCCCCGTCATCTTTCGTAATAAAACTAAAGTTCAAATTGCCAAGGTCATGGTATACCGCTCCACCACCAGACAACCTGCGAACAACGTGAATCCCATTAGCCTCTACATACTCTGTATTAATTTCTTCAATCGTGTTTTGGTTTTTTCCAATGATAATCGAAGGCTCATTTATGTAAAATAATAAATATGTTTCATTAATATCAAGATTTTTCAATGCATACTCTTCGATTGCAAGATTCATGCGCGGATCGGTAATCCCTTTATTATCGATAAATAACATACGATTCTTTCCCTTCTTATAGTGAAATAGATTGAAATTCATCTGCAAGCTTAATTATACCAGTAAATTCACTGGATGCCTCGCTGATTAAATCAGATAAATTTCCGTAATGAGGCAGATGGGTAAGAATCAACTGTTTTACAACGGCAATTTTCGCAAGCCGTCCTGCCTCAATACTATTCATATGACCTGCCGACTTGCCGTTTTGATGTCCGTAAAAATTGCATTCACATAATAAAATATCAGCCCCTTTACTAAATTCTATTAATTCTTCTTTAAAGGAGCCGTCAGCAGTGTAGACAATCGTTTTACCTCCTACTTCGATTCTCATTGCATAGCAGGGGACAGGATGGTCTGTTTTGAGAAATGTTACTTGAAAAGGACCTACAGATAAAATGCTATTGGTATCATAAGCGATCCCTTTTGTGATAGTTTTATAAGTTAATTTAGTAAATTCATGTTGGTCATATTCATGGCCATAAAGTGGCAGTGTAGGGAATTCCTTTCCTAAAAATCCTTGAATTAATCTGGCATGCTGCAGGACACCAATATCGGCAAAATGATCGGGATGATAGTGAGAGATAATCACTGCATCCAGTTCTTCAGGTTGGATGATAGTTTGCAGCTTAGAAAGAACACCACTCCCACAATCGATTAATAATTGAAATCCTTCATGATCAAGTAAATAGCCAGAACTTGCCGCATTCTGCTTCGGATAACCACCCCAAAATCCTATAACAGTTAGTTTCATGTAAATACCTCCAAAATTTTTAAACATCTATTCCTAATATACGCAAAAATTGCTATCTTTTCATGATTCAATAAAAAATATGAAAAAAACCAGCCGAAATCAGGACGGCTGGTAATAAACTTATTCATTAACTAAATTATTATTTTGTAGTTTATATTGATGTTTGTGTTTCATTGTAAAATACGCTATTGTTCCAAGGGCGAATACAAGTAAGAAAGATAATAGAATCATGAAATTTTGCCACATGAAGCTAAAGTCACCACTCGAAATAACTGCCTTAAAGCCTTGAACCGAATAAGTCATCGGCAAGAATGCATTAAAATGCTGTAAGAAGTTTGGTATTAATTCAAGTGGGAAGGTTCCAGCACTTGTTGTTAATTGGAAGATTAAAATGATAATTGCAAGAAAACGTCCTGCATCAGCAAATACCGAAACAAGGAGCTGAATTAACGCAATAAACGTTAAACTTGTAATCACCGAAAACAGAATAAATTCCGGTATACTTTGTACATCAAGACCTAATCCTGCAAGGAGAATGATATCAGCAACTATGGCTTGGATAATCCCTACACCGGCCATAATGGAAAATTTGCTAAGAAACCAGTTAAATCCACTTGAAGGAACAACTGCCGTATCGCGAAGCGGGAAGACAATCGATAGAAGTAGTGCACCAACGAACAAACCTAAAGAAAGGAAGTATGGTGCAAATCCGGTTCCATAGTTTGGTACATGATTAATTTTTTCATTATCGAGTTTTACTGGATCAGCCATCATATTGTAAGTTTTTTCATCTGAATGAACTTTTGAAGCATCTTTTGCCCCATCTGCAAGCTTATCTGCCAGTTCCTTGGCACCTTCTGAAAGCTTTGTGGTACCGTCTTTTAGTTGGTCTGAACCAGCTGCTAACTGACCAGCCCCGCCTGTTAATTGGTTGGATCCATCAGACAATTGATTCATCCCAGCTGAAAGATCTTGAGAACCGGCAGTTAATTGAGTTGAACCTACATATAAGTCATGGATTCCTTGTTGTAAGGTTTTCTGACCATTATTAATAGTCCCAATACCGCCAATTAATTTATCAAAATAAGGGTTTGTTTGCGTTTTTATTTTTTCTTCTAGACCATTTGCTGCTCCAGATAATTTTTCATTCACCCCTGATTTAAATTGTTTGAAACCAGCATCCAGTTTTGGACTAAGCTCAGAGGAGATTTGTTGTTGAAGCTGTTCCTTCGTTGGTGCCTTTTGTTGTTCCGCCGTCATAATTCCGTTTACTAGCTGTGGCGAAACACCATTAGCCACTAATGTACTAGCAAGCTCTTTCATTTTAGCTGTTTGCTCGGCGATTGTTTGCTTAGCAATTTGGTCGGATAATGTTGCTGTTAATTGGGATTGGAAATAATCGATTCCAGTATTAAGTTCTCCCACACTTCCGTTCAATTGTTTACCAATTTCTGATGCTATTCCTGCAGGAAGGTCACGTTTCAACTGTTCAGCACCCGAAAATGCTTCCTGTGTACCTGCAATAAGCAATGGAATGTTGGAATCAGCTTTTGCTAATCCGTTTTTAAGATCCTTCGAGCCAGCAGCAAGTTTGTTTGCACCTGTGCCTGCTGATTTCATTCCATTATCAAATTCAATCGATTTCTTAGCCAATGTTGAAAGACCGTCATTTAATTCCTTGGAGCCTTTATTTAAATCTACTGAGCCATCACTTAGCTGACCTGCACCGTCGCTTGCTTTTACTACCCCATCAGCAACCTCGGAAATTTTGGTAAACATCGTTTCAGCGTAAGTCTCGGTTACTTTTTCAGCAACAGCCGTTTTGATTTTCTCTACAGCTGAGCCGCCGATTTGTGCTGAAAGGAAGTTAAAGCTTTCGTTTGGAGTATAGATCAGTTCCAGTTTTTTCGGCTTTTCATCCAATAATGTAGTTGCATTTTTGGAAAAGTCTTTTGGAATTTCGATGACCATATAATATTTTTCGTCTTTTAACTTTTTATAACCTTCATTCTTGTCTACAAATTCATAACCAAAATCTTTACTTTCCTTTAAGTTAGAAACTAAATCATCACCTAGCTTTAGGTGAATCCCATCAAGTGTTGCACCCGTATCATTATTAACGACCGCAACCGGCAGTTCGTTAAGCTTGTCATATGGATCCCAGAAAGCCCATAAAAACATCCCAGCATACAAAACAGGGACAAACATAACGGCGATAATGGGAATCAGCACTTTTTTATTTTTGAAAATCGTAAATAGCTCTTCTTTTAACAAGATGTTTTTCACCTCATTTGCCTCCTTTTTAATTATTGACCGTTTTGTTCATTTGGTCATTCGTGTTCTAAAAATAAGGATTATCTTGAGGGACAATCCAATTAACAAACCATTTATCTAGACTTAAAGCGCCTAATAATGACCATTTGAACAATTTGGTCAGTTAATACTTTAAGAGTATACATCTAATTTTATTTGATGGCAAGTAAAAAAAAGCGGAAAGCCCACGAAATCAAATTTTTAATTCTCTTATTTATAAAAAAACTATCATGAGCCTCAACTCCCAACCCTACCATGGATATAAATTTAGAGAACAAGACGTAGTCACCTAATAAAGGCGGTGAGAGCAGAGCTAGACTTCACATCTTTCGTCTAGTGAAATGGGTATTTCACTTTAACATTCATTTTTGCGGCGCTCCGCCCCTTTCCACAGAAAAGAAGCTGACATTAATGAACAGCTTCCTTAGATAAATCATTCAATTTTAAAAACTTTAACACAGATTGGACGGCGTCCTCTCCTTGATCAATGCAATCAGGAACACCAACACCACCGTATGAGGAACCTGCTAAGAATACCCCTGGTAACTCCGTATTTACTTGTTCCAGAATAGCTGCCAGCCGCTGTTTGTGCCCTACTGTATATTGCGGCATAGAATTATTCCAACGGGAAACAATCGAGAATTCTGGATTCATCGTTATATCCATGGTTTTCTTTAAGTCATCAAGCACAATCTTGATGATTTGATCATCAGAAAGGTCGACAATTGTCTCATCACCTGCTCGACCTACATAACAACGGAGCAATACTTTTCCTTTAGGAGTAGAATGAGCCCATTTTTTATGTGTCCAAGTGCAAGCAGTGATGGAATAATCGCTGTTTCTTGAAACAACAAATCCCGTTCCGTCTATATCTTTCTTTATTGCTTCCTGAGGAAAGGCTAAAGCTACAGTTGCAACGGAGGTTGAAGGAACTGTTTTAAATGGATCAAAAAAACTATATTCTGAAAACATCATTTGCGTTACTTTGTGAGGGGTGGCAGCAATAATACAATCTGCCTTTACCGTTTCCCCATTATTAAGGTAAATTTCGTATTTTTGATTTACCTTTGTAATTTTTTCAACTCGGTGTCCCTTTAATATAGACTTAGGATCCAGTTTTGCTTCAATCGCTTCAGCAAATGATTGAAGCCCGGTTTTGAAGGTTAAGAAACCCCCATTTGTTTTTTCCTTTTGATCGACTTTTTTTGGTTTGGAAGGACTAGATTTTTTCATGCCTATGATCAGGCTTCGGTATTTCTGTTCAACCTCATAAAATTGTGGGAAAGTGGACATTAGGCTTAATTGATCAATATCTCCAGCATAAATACCTGATAATAATGGTTCAATTAAATTTTCAACCACTTCATCGCCTAGTCTTCTTCTAAAAAACTCACCTAATGATTGGTCTTTTCCACTTTCTGACCGAGGTAGAATAAAATCAGCCGCAGCTCTTAGTTTACCGGGAATGGAAAAAAGACCTGTTGTTATAAATGGTCTTATCTCCGTTGGAATTCCCATGATCGAACCACCGGGCATTGAGTGAAGTTGCTCGTTAACGAGAACATACGATTTACCCGTGGAATTAGGAACTAATTTATCATCCATTCCGACTTCCTTTGCCAGTCTTATCATGCTTGTTTTCCGAGCCAGAAAGGAATCTGGGCCTCTCTCTATCGTGTAGCCATCCCGGACAACGGTTTGCATCTTACCTCCGAGACGGTGCGATGCTTCGATGAGTTCAATTTCGATGGGGAGTGAATGCTCTTGAACAGTTTTTTGAAGATAAAAAGCTGACGTGAGCCCAGTTATTCCTCCCCCAATAATGACAACCTTCTGTTTGCCTTCCGTCACGGACGTCACCTTCTTCCATTTAATTCCTTATGAAAACTCATTCCATTGTCATTTTGAGGACGACAGCTGCCAAGCACTCAACAAACTCTTCCTTGGCATTCGGCATTTCTGGACGATAATAGCTTGCTCCTATTTCGTCCGTTACATTTTTACATTCGAAATCATTATCATATAGCACTTCAAGGTGGTCACAGACAAACCCTACAGGTGCATAAACGAATGCTTTATAATGATGCTCTCTAAATAAATCCCTTGTTAAATCCTGCACATCGGGACCTAACCAAGGTTCTGGAGTATTTCCGGCGCTTTGCCAGCCAATTTGGTAATTTTTGATTCCAGCAAGTTCGGCAATTAAATCAGCCGTTTCCTGTAACTGTTTTGGATAAGGGTCTTGGAATTGTAAAATCTTCTCTGGCAAGCTGTGTGCCGAAACAATAAGTACAGCATCATCTTTTTCTTCTTCCGGCATCTGTTCGAAGATTTGTTTTACTTTCTCCGCCCAGTATCCAATAAATTTGGGTTCCTGATACCAGCTCTCAATCGTTCTTATTTTTAATTCGCCGCCCAACTTTTCTGCTTTCTCTAGAGCTCGTCCGTTATACGATTTTACGCTGAAGGTAGAAAAATGCGGTGCAAGAACTATACTTACAGCCTCTTTGATACCGTCATCATGCATTTTTTGAACAGCATCTTCAATAAATGGTTCAATGTGTTTTAACCCTAAATACATTTTGAATTCAATTTGATCTTGAATATTATTTAAATATTCTTCAAGCTTTTCTGCCTGTTCTAGGGTGGTTTTTGCTAGAGGAGATATCCCGCCTATCGCTTCATATCGATTACGAAGCTCTTCAATCATCTCAGGAGTTGGCTTTCTGCCATGACGAATATGCGTGTAATATCTCTCTAAATCATCTAATTTATATGGGGTACCGTATGCCATTACCAACAGTCCCATTTTCTTTTTTGTCATATTTCGCACCTCATTATAAGTCTCTTCGTGTTTGCCTTTTCCTTTTCAGTTAAAAAAGGGCCATTAATCCACAATCAGTAAATCTACTTCATTTATCCTAATGACCCATAAAAAGCAACTCATATTATTGTGCCAAAAAATTGGACTACTTACCAATTAAAACACTTATGAATGAGAACTTAACGACTTAATTTGGAAGCGGAATACTCATGAATAAATGAAGCTAATTTTTTCAATGTTTCTGGATTAACGGAAGGGAATACACCGTGACCTAAATTAAAGATGTAGCCATCCTGAGCCATTCCTTGATCTAAAATTGCTTTGGCTCTTTCCTCAATGACCTCCCAAGGAGCTAAAAGAATCGCTGGATCCAGGTTACCTTGAACCGTTTTATGAATGCCCATTGCTCTTGCTTGATGAATCGGCAGGCGCCAGTCTAAACCTACAACATCAAGCGGAAGGTCATTCCATTCTAATGCAAGATGGCTTGCTCCAACTCCGAACATGATTAACGGAACATTTTCTTCTTTTAGCGCAGTAAAGATTCGATTCATAACAGGCTTGATGAAATAACGGTAATCCTCTACATTCAATGCCCCTACCCAAGAATCAAAAATTTGGATTGCCTTTGCTCCTGCGCCTATTTGCGACTTCACGTATGTAATGATCATATCGCCTAGTTTATCCATTAATGCAAACCATGCTTTTGGCTCTGTGTACATGAAGGCTTTTGTCTTATTATAGTTTTTCGAAGGTCCGCCTTCGATCATATAGCTGGCAAGGGTAAATGGTGCACCTGAAAAGCCAATAAGCGGCACAGACAATTGCTCTTTAGTTAATAACTTGATTGTATCCAAAACATAGGGAACATCTTCTTCAGGATGAATTTCACTAAGTTTTTCAACATCGGCAAGAGAACGGATGGGATTATCAATAACGGGCCCAATTCCACCCTTAATTTCAACATGCATCCCCATGGCTGGAAGAGGCGTCATAATATCTTTGTATAAAATCGCTGCGTCAACGTTATACTGTTCAACAGGTAAACGAGTGACATAAGCGCAAAGTTCGGGCTGATGCGTGATTTCAAATAATGAATACTTTTCTTTAATCTCTCTGTACTCCGGTTGTGAACGCCCTGCTTGGCGCATATACCAGACAGGTACGTGATCTGTTTTCTCTCCTCTTGCTGCTTTTAAAAATGTTTCATTAATAGGTCTTGTCATGAATAAAGTCCACCTTTCAAAGACATGTCTGTTTTCTATTTTAATATATAAAACCTAAATTTAAAAACTCTGGTTATATGTAGACTGTCTCCACTATATCTATTAATCCTATTTGTGTATAGCAAACGATAATAACTGTCAAAAAAAAGTCGTTTTTAGCGTTATTAATTTGTTTGATTTAACAGTAAGCATACTGGAAAATAATTAGTATAGACTAGTAGAAAATCAAATATTAAGGGGGAATTTTCATATGAATGTCTATATGACCGCTGGAACGTTCGATTTTTTAAAAAGGATGGAAACCACCTATCCAAGTGAAATAATGGTGACAATGGTCAATGAAAATGGAGCGTTATTACTTCATGAAACAAAAGGGAAAACCTTATTTAAAGAACCACGTCGCTATGAATTGCTGGAAGGAAGCGGTGAAATTAAAAAAGATGGCTTTGTGGTCATACAAAATATTCCCGTGGCAGAAGAAGGTCGCCCCGTATTTGAACATCAGATGAAAAATTGCGTAAACAAAGTGGAGAATGAGTCAGGCTTTAAATTTTTCCGAGTCCTCCGCCCATTATCCTCCAATACATACGTCATCATGACTGTGTGGGACAATGAATTATCTTATCAAAAATGGCAAAATTCCAAGACTTTTTTTGTAGCCCAACAAACGAAAGATTTCGTGAAAAACCAGCAGCCAAAAATTTTCGAAAGCGCTTCATACGTAAGTAAATATTCGATCACTGAATAGGCGTTCGTACACCTCTGGTAAGACCAGATCTTGTTCCAGTTATGATAAGCCTCCTTGTAACCACGATAGCGTCGATGTTATTGATATAAATGATAAGAGGCTGAAAGTGTCAGCCTCTTTTTATAGGACAGTTGCGTTCTAACATACTTTTAAAAATAAAGACATAAAATAATCAAATGAATAGCAGAAAGTGTTAAAATAGTTTGAAAAAACAATTAAATGGATTGGAGGATAACAAATGCTAGACATGTTGTTTACTAAATTAGAAGCTTCTTATGAAGATATGGTCGCTATCCGGAGATACCTGCATCAGCATCCGGAATTATCCTTTCAGGAATATGAAACGGCAAAATATATCCAATCCTTTTACGAAAAATTGAATATAGAAGTAAGAGGTAGTGTAGGTGGCAATGGTGTTGTTGCAAGGGTATATGGCCGCAAGCCAGGTAAAACAGTTGCGTTGCGTGCAGACTTTGACGCATTGCCCATCCAAGATGAAAAGGATGTTCCCTATAAATCATTAGTCCCCGGTGTCATGCATGCCTGTGGGCATGACGGCCATACCGCAACTCTTCTTCTTCTGGCAAAAGCATTAAATGAACTTAAAGACCAGCTTGAAGGAACGTATGTCTTTATTCATCAACACGCAGAAGAATATGCACCGGGCGGGGCAGCAGCAATGATTGAGGATGGCTGTTTAGATGGCGTCGATGTTATTTTCGGCACCCATTTATGGGCCAGTGAACCAACCGGAACCATCCAATATCGGACAGGTCCGATCATGGCAGCGGCAGACCGATTTGAGATTGAAATCCAAGGAAAAGGGGGACACGGTGCCGAACCCCATAAAACGAAGGATGCGATTGTAACAGCTGCTCAGTTAGTAGTTAATCTCCAACAAATCGTCAGCCGCAGAGTCAATCCCGTAGAAGCTGCTGTCGTCACGGTTGCCTCCTTTACAGCCCAAAATGCCTTCAATGTGATTGCTGATAAAGCAAAACTTGTAGGGACCGTTCGTACCTTTAATGAAGAAATTCGAACATTCATTGAGGAAGAAATAGATAGGGTCATCCATGGTACTTGTTATTCGTCCGACAGTACCTATATTTATGATTTTGTAAGAGGTTACCCAGCTGTGGTCAATCATGAAAAGGAAACGGAGTTTCTGATTGGCTGTGCCAAACACGTGACCGAGGTAAAAGCAATCACAGAAACTGAAATGCACATGGGCGGGGAGGATTTCGCTTTCTATTTACAAAATGTTCCGGGGACATTTTTTTTCACCGGTGCGAAACCGCTTGGTGACGCAGGAGGATATCCACATCACCGCCCTAAATTTGATATTGATGAAAAGGCGATGCTAATTGCCGCAAAAACCCTTGGAACAGCAGCGATAAAAATCCACTCTTAAAATTTTAAAAACCCCTGAACTTTAGTCTTGTTCAGGGGCTTTTTGCAGCAATCTTAGGCGATAGGCATTCATAGCCGTTTCACCTAAATGCTTTAAAAGATTATTATTAGCATAGGCACCTACAAATGCGCCAATACCAGGGACAAGTTGGAGCATTTTTGCAAAATCAATATAATCCCGGTACTCTTGCTGGAACTTACGCCAATCCATTTCAACAAGAACCTGCTTGCGGCTTTCCCAATTTTCAATATCGGATAATGTTTTCCGCCGAATTTCATCACTGGAAAAAGCAAGCTGAAAAACATGAAGAATAAATAACCGTTCTCCATAATCCTTAGTATCGAAACCGTAAACGGATGCTGCTTCAAAAAGAAATTTCATCTTAATCGAAAGCAGTAACGGAAAGTCAGCAAGACCAAGTAAAATTCCCCCTGCTCCCGTACCTGCTCCCTCGACCACTGCTGTTTTCTGATAGGTAGAAATTTTTTTGCGCGCCAATTCATCTCTTTCTGCAAGCGTTAACCCACGAGCTTGATCTTTATTTGTAGTAGCCTGGGAACCGAACAATGTGGCTTTTACCATCGCTTTAATACTCTCCGTCATCACCGCATGAACTTTCTCAGGAATCCATTCATTTATTTTCCCTTGTGCTTTTTTCGATAAACGATTCATCATTCCTGAACGTCTCGTTAGTTTCCGTTTCCAATCCACTACTTCCTCGTACACCTTTAATTCATATTCATTCATTGTGCCCCACCTTTCTCAATAATCTATGCTTAATTACACGCTTGGACTCGGCCAATGTTTCAAAAAAATCTCCCTTCAACCTGAAAGGAGATTTTCCACTATACCTTTAACCGATTTTTGCTGTATAGATATACGAATAAATAGCTAAACAAAGCACCTGCCACTAATGCAAGCAGCGCAATGACCATTTCGCCTTTAATAAGGATAAACAAGGCAAATATGACAGTTTGAATGAATAAAATTATTATTAATAGTAAATGGAAAGCAGAAATTTTATACTTTGGGGCAACCGGATATAAGTCAACCCAAAGCTTGTTTTGGTGATGATTCCAAAGCGGTAACAGTTGAAACCCGGTCAAATATAAAAATAAAACGCTAAGCAAGATTTGACCCAAACCAAAGGATATAAAATAAATACCAAGTATCCCAATGATAGTTAAACGAATAAAGAGTCCTAAATAATCAGAAGAGCGCAAAAATGTTCGCGAAAACAAATAAAGATAGGTCTTGTCCTGAGAAAAGGCCATCTGATTAATAAAAATGTCAAGCCATTTTCGCCTTTTGACAGTAGCCTTTAATTGAGGCACATCAGTAAACAAGTTTGCAAGGCGATAAAAGGACGACATTCGTTTCTCTTCCCCATCAATTAATAAATCCCATTTGAGACCCATTTTTCTAGTTCGAACAAAAAATGAACGATAATAAAACGCCATCACAACAATTAACAACAGGATGAGAAGGTTTTCTTGTTTAAATAGAAGGAACGTAAACGTTGCATTAATGAAATAACGTACGACCATGTCCCAGCGGTAAACTGAGGGCTGAACGAAATAATGGATTCTCCAACTAGTAGCCATATTCCAGGATTTAACGATTAACAAGACAAGCAAAAAGAGAAAAAATAATCGAAAACCGCTGCTATTAATATGGGCATACATTGGCATTAGTACCGCTAGAACCATCAATAGAATATACCCTTGAAAGGCCAGACTTATTACACCAGAACGGAGGAAATATCCCTTTAATTTATTTTCCAACGGGATTAAAAATACCTGATCCGGTTCAAGCAGAAAGTTATAAACCGGACTGTATGTTAACAATACCCCGATAAGAATCGCGATAATGATTTCTGCAGGAAAATCTGTTGGGAGTGTTACAATCCATTTTTGATAATAAAAGGCTCCAGCTCCAATTAGAAATAACAACACAATGACAAGATGCCCGTTAAATATGTATCGTAAATATCTCCCTAAATCCTTTACACGACCGCCTGCCCGGTCCTTCCAAAGTTTGTTATCATCAAACATAATTTTCTTCCTTCGTCAATTGAATATACAAATCATCTAATGATGCTGATGGCATTAAGAATTGTTCTCTTAACTCCTCAATTGTCCCTTTAGCGCGGATTTTCCCCTCATGCAAGATAATAAAACGGTCACAATATTTTTCCGCCGTGGCCAGAATATGTGTCGACATTAAAATACCTGCCCCATTTTCTTTCATTTTTTTCATCAAATCGAGGAGCGATTGAATCCCAAGTGGATCAAGGCCAACAAACGGTTCATCGACGATATAAAGCGCGGGCTGAACAAGGAAGGCACACATAATCATCACCTTTTGTTTCATCCCTTTTGAAAAATGTGCAGGGAACCATTTTAATCGTTTTTCCATTCTAAATTCAGATAGTAGGGTAGTAACGCGCTCTTTATAAATGGACTCATCTAAACCGTAAGCCATAGCGGTAAGTCGCAAATGCTCTTCCAATGTCAGTTCCTCATATAAAACAGGTGTTTCCGGAACAAACGTAAACAATTTACGATAGGCTTCTTTGTCTTCGATAAAGGATTTCCCCTTTATTTTTATCACCCCTTGGTGCTGCTCCATTAATCCGATAATATGTTTAATGGTTGTACTTTTCCCCGCCCCATTCAAACCAATGAGTCCGACCAGCTCACCCTCCTGAACTTCAAAGGAAACATCCTTTAAAACAGGATTCCTTGTATAACCTCCAACAAGATTTTCAATTGATAATAAAGACATTTGCAACGTCCTTCCGTAGCATGATTATAATTTTCATTTTATCAAATTGTGGACGATAAAAATAGGAATTCACTTTTTCGATACTTTTTGTATATTTCTTTCACTAGCGGACATCATAATATTCGAAGGGGAAACAACTTACTTCGATGAAGAAATTCATCAAAACTTGAAATGAGGTGTCTGTTAAAGACAATTTCTTTTCAAACAAGTGAGCTTCCAATCGTTTCAGATAAGGGGATGGTTGTTTTGTACAATGTGCATGCTAACCATTTAGAGTTCAAATAACACCAACTGTTTATCTTAAAGTAAACTCGCTGACTGGCGAGCCCCTTAGGGCGAAGACATAGGCGTAGTTGCACTTATGCCTGAAAGGAAAGTGATACTTTCCTATCGGCTAAAAAAATAAACATAATAATGAGGTGTTTACCGCAGATCGCTACCCGTTTTTATAAGTTGGGAAACATATAAAAACTTAAATAGGGGATGGTCAGCTTGAACAATGATGTCTCTTTTATAAAAAACACTCTATGAAAAATGAGGTGTTTATCAAAGAACACTCCTAATTAAACGTACCTTTTGAAGCATTTCCCCTTCGAGAGGGCAGGATTCCATGCGGATCCTGCCTTTTTCTTTTTTACACCATTTTCGAGATGTGTGGTAAAATAATACAAACATTTCTAGAAAGGGTTGTGTATCAAATGAGTGATTGTATTTTTTGTAAAATTGTTAACGGAGAAATACCTGCAGCAAAAGTTTTTGAAAATGAGCATGTCTTAGCCTTTTTAGATATCAGTCAGGTGACCAAAGGACATACCCTTGTTATCCCCAAGATACATAAGGAGAATTTATTTGAATTAACTCCTGAAATTGCGAGAAATGTATTTGAAGTAATACCTACTATTGCCAATGCTTTAAAAAAGGAATTCGAACCTGTCGGATTAAACACAATCAATAATAACGGGGAAAAAGCAGGACAGTCAGTTTTCCATTTCCATTTGCATTTGATTCCACGGTATGGCAATGGCGATGGATTTGGAGCGGTTTGGAAAAATAACCAAAGTGATTATTCACCTCATTTACTGCAAGAAATGGCAGCTAATATTAAAAAGCAGCTATAAATCTTCGATAACAATAAATTATCAGAAAATTATATCTTTATTAAAATAATATTAATATGTTATAATGATTGTAAGTTTTTCGCTGCAGGCATGAGCGCACTGCAGGAGGAACTAAATCGCTTAGAAGAGCAGAGGAGAGATGAGAAATGAATACAAAAAACCTGGTAATTTTATCACTATTAGCGGGGATTGGGGTAGTTCTGCACACAGTAATGCCAGCATTCCTTACCATTAAGCCAGACATGATGTTAGCAATGATGTTTTTAGGGATTATTCTTATTCCAGAAATTAAAAGTGTTATGCTTTTAGCCATTGTGACTGGAGTATTGTCAGGCTTAACAACCGGGTTTCCTGGTGGAACAATTCCGAATATCATTGATAAGCCTGTGACTGCTTTAATCTTTTTCGGTTTGTTTTTAACTCTAAAAAAATACATCAACCCGATTGTTTGTGCTGGTGTATTAACAGCCGTAGGAACATTAGTTTCAGGTTCTGTTTTTTTAACCGCAGCCTATTTCCTAGTTGGTTTACCTGGTCCCTTCGCCGCACTATTTGCAGCAGGTGTTTTACCCGCTATCGCACTTAATACCGTAATTATGGTTATTTTGTATCCAATAGCTCAATCCATTTTTAAAAGAACTAAATTTACATCAGCTTCCGTCATTCAAAAATAATGTACGGGATCCTTTTTAAGAAAAGAACCCCTGGGGTTCTTTTCTTAAATTCAAATAGGATTGATTCTATTAAAAATAGGACAGTATGAAAGCAATTAGTAAGCATATCCCTCCGCCACCCGCTAAAGCTGCAACTCTCTTCTTTAAAACTTGTTTGGGTGGATAAACACCGGGTCTTTTTAGGTCAAAAATATATTTACATGTTCCCAAAAAGAGAGTCGCACTTAAGATAAAAAACATCACAGTTATACTCTTCATTTTTATCCTCCCAGTAGATTCAAAGATTCGAACAACCGTTGTAACTATATATATGTTTTACCGTCCATTCCTATGAGCAAGGTATCTTATACTCCCAGTGATTTACTAATATAAAAAGTACTCGGGATTGAAAGAAACTGTTCAAAAACGGAAGAAGAAATTAAAATATAATAAATATCCTAATGAATTAAGGAGGAATAAGCCATTTAAAGCGTAAGATTTCAAAAAAATTAAAATTTCAATATTAATTTTTACTGATTTCTAAAAATTTTGTGAATTTATATCTTTATTAATTTTTATTTTATTGGCATAATGATAATAGAGAAATAAAAAGTGGGTGAAAATGGGGATGACAGAGAAACAATATTCAATGAAGGAAGCTTTGCTCTTTAGTCAAAGAATTGCACAATTAAGTAAAGCCTTATGGAAATCAATTGAGAAAGACTGGCAGCAATGGATAAAGCCTTTTGATTTAAATATTAATGAACATCATATTCTGTGGATTGCCTATCATTTGAATGGTGCTTCTATCTCGGATGTGGCGAAATTTGGAGTTATGCATGTCTCAACAGCGTTTAATTTTTCAAAAAAGTTAGAAGAAAGGGGTTTATTGAAATTTTCAAAGAAAGAAAATGACAAACGCAATACGTATATCCAACTTACTGAAAAAGGTGAAGATATTTTACTTCAGTTACTGGAAACTTATGAACCAAACGGAAATGCTGTATTTTCGGGTGCTATGCCACTTCGAGAATTGTATGGTAAATTTCCTGATATAATTGAAATGATGGCGATTGTCCGCAACATTTATGGCGACGATTTTATGGAAATCTTCGAGCTGTCATTCCATAATATTGAAAGTGAGCTTGTTGAGGAAAATGGGAAACTAAAAAAAGCTGTAAAAGCCGAACAAGAACTTGCTTAAAGCTTTTTCTCGTATTTTCCTAACTCTTGAAATAGCGGCTCATAAAGATCTTGGATTATGCACGCCTTAATTACTTCTTTGACCGTCAAGTTTGCTGGTATGGACGTAGACAATTCATTGAAAAGCGGATGAAAGTATACATAACCTTCCGCTTTTTGTTCTTCTAATTTCATGCTCAATTCGTCACATTTAGTAAAGAACTTCTCAGTTTCTAGCTCGGTTATGCCGTTTTCAATAATAAGCTTATAAAATTCGAGTTTTGGATTGTTAAGCAACTTTATTATCAGCCTTTGGTGATATTCAAGAAGTTTAATTCTATCTAAAAGCAATTCATGTTCAATCATATATTACCCTCTTTTCACATTACCCTATGTACATTATTAACCTTTTAGAGACATGGGTAAACCCTTATTAAACAGATGTAAAATAAATATTTAATGTCTTGCTCTAATTTATCGATCATGATGGCTTACTAATTCTAAGATTCTTCCATTCTTTATTACTATCTTTTTTTCGAAATATTTGATATTGTATAAAGCATAACCCGAACAACAGGGAGGGAATCGGTGATGATCTCCGTTTTTATTGTCTTTGCTATTTTTATCTTGTTTTATGTAAATAAAATGACCAATTCTCTTTGTATTCAAAAAGAAATACCGGAAGAAAACCAACATAAAGTGTTTCGTACCATTAATGTTCTAATCACTATATTACTGATCTCTTCTTATCTGGAAATTTTATATACATAATCCAACTATTTAGCTAAAATTGAAGTAATGGATTTATGATTTAAGAAGCAATCCACTAAAAATGGAAGCGATGAGGTATATCTCATCGCTTTTAGTTTGCCTTTTTTATTAAAATACAAAAGAAGCGCCAATTATAATTAATAAGATGAAGAGAACCACGACTAATGCAAACCCACCACCATAACCTACTGCACCAGACATATAATCAACCTCCTTTCCTTATTGTAAAATTCCTATTAATAAATCCAGGATGCCCCAACAATAATCAGTAGGATGAAAAGGACTATAATTAGAGCAAAACCAGCTTCATATCCTTCGCTCAACATAATACCTCCTTTTTCATTTACTACGATATCCTATTCAAACCGTATTCATTTCGATTAGGCACTTGGCTTATTTTTTAGCTATTCCGATTTTATATCAAAAAATTCGGAACTTCTTAATACAATTTAGCCGCTGAGTTTTCCCTTTTCGACTTGTGTTTAATTTTGGAATAGTCCCGGATGTTTTTGAGTGATTTTCATTATCCATTCACAGTTTATTTTTTGCAGGAGTTCCCATTTATGTTATAGTTAACTTTGTGGACAAATTAACGCACAAGAAATTTACTATTTAGGAGAGATTCATCATGAAAAAATGGATATTAGCCCTTACATTAGCTGGCGGGGTTCTTGCATTAAGTGCATGTAATCAAAGCGGTTCCACTAAAGTGGCCGAAAGCAAGGTTGGAAATGTTACTCAAGAAGATCTTTACAACACAATGAAGGAGAAGTTTGGAGACCAAGCCCTTCAACAGCTAGTATTCGAAAAAGTTCTTTCCAAAAAGTACAATGTGACTGATAAAGAGTTAAATGATAAAATTAATCAGTTAAAAACAGAACTTGGTGCAAATTTTGATGCTACAATAGCCAAATATGGCTATAAAAACGAAGCGGATTTAAAGAAAACAATGAAGCTTGGCATGATGCAGGAAAAAGCAGCAATGAAAGGCGTAAAGGCCACTGAAAAAGAATTAAAGGATTACTATGATAACTTCCAACCAGATATAAAGGTATCCCATATACTGGTTAAGGATGAAGCAACCGCAAATGAAGTAAAGAAGAAGCTTGATGGTGGTGCCAAATTTGATGAAGTAGCAAAGGAATATTCAACTGATACAGCGTCTGCACAAAATGGCGGTGATTTAGGTACAATTAATAACACGAATAAAGAACAATATGATAAGGATTTTATGAAGGCTGCTTATGCACTTAAAGTCAATGAAATTAGTGCACCAGTGAAAACATCATTCGGTTATCATATTATCAAAGTAACAGATAAAAAAGAGAAAAAATCATATGCTGATATGAAGAATGAAATTGAATATCAAGTAAAGTCAGCAAAATTAACAAGCGATGCGATCAATAAAGCAATGCAGCGTGAACTAAAAGATGCAAACGTAAAAATCAACGACAAGGACTTAAAAGACGCTCTTAATCCACAAACAACTGCTGCACATCAATAAGTGAAAATGATATTAATTCTGGTGTATATATAAAAAGGGGGACTCATGTAATATGAGTCCCTCCTTTTTTATTCTGCATCTTCACGTCGTATTTCCTTTTCACGCTCCAGCCGTTTAATATAGATTTCTCCTTCTTCCTCGATATTTGCCATTTCTAATTGTCGCTCTTCTTTGCCTGTTTTAATTGCCATCAATGCACTGACGACGATTCCAACCACGACAGCATAAATCCAAATAGGTATAGTCAATTTCTATTGCTCCCTTCCTAGTGGTTGTCCACTTTTAATTACAACTTATTCGATTTATCCTAAAATATTCATTTCATATCAAAAAAAAATAACCCATTAGGGTTATTTATGGCCGATAGGAAAGTATAACTTTCCTATTAGGCATAAGTGCAACTACGCCTCTGTCTTCGCCTAACGGCGAGTTTTCTTTAAAAAACAGGCTTATAAAACGAGCGGTTATCCAAGGCAAAGATACGCTCAGAAAACTCACCAGGTTTAACTCTCTCTAAAGCCCGGTCGAGCATATTCATTTTCGCATCAAGGTTATCAATATAATGAAGCATCTCTGCTTCTTTAATTAATGGCGGCTTTGGACTTCCCCATTCAGCTTTGCCATGATGGCTAAGGACAAGGTGCTGGAGAATCAAGACTTCTTCGCCAGTTATCCCCAGCTCTTCAGCTGCTTTTCCGATTTCGTTAATCATAATGGTAATATGCCCAAGTAAATTCCCTTCAATCGTATATACCGTCGAAATCGGGCCCGATAATTCCATTACCTTCCCCATATCATGTAAAATAACACCTGCATACAGCAAGTCCTTATCAAGGCTAGGATATAAGGTAGCAATCGCCTTTGCTAAATCAAGCATGCTTACCACGTGAAATGCAAGACCGGAAACAAATTCATGATGATTTTTAGTTGCTGCGGGAAATTCCAAAAAGGCCTTTTGATGCTTTTTGATTAAATGACGAGTAATCCTTTGAATGTTTGGATTCTTCATCTCAAAAATATACTGGGTCAGCTTGCTAACCATCTCTTCCTGGCTTAATGGTGCCGTCTCAAGAAAATCATCCAGCTTCACACCATCAGAAGGCCCAGTTTTTCGTATCTGGCGAATTTTAAGCTGACTTTTTCCGCGATAATTTTGTACATCACCAATTATTTTCACAATGTTCTGGGCTGCGTAGTTCTTTTCGTCTTCTTCATGAGCATCCCAAAGCTTTGCTTCGATTTCCCCACTTTGGTCTTGGAGAATTAACGTCAAAAACGGCTTGCCATTGCTCGCAATCCCTTTTGTGGAACTTTTTATTAAAAGAAATAATTCAACTTGTTCCCCAACATCATAATTCAATATTCCTTTATTCATAGCTAATTTCACCGCTCCTTCCCACTAATAGAAGTATACCATAACCCACTATAAGTCTATGAAATAATCTCAACAGCACCTTTTGCTAAACTTAGAATATTTTCCTTTGGAAAAAGAGGAAGTAAATGACGATGACAAGTGAAAAACAAAATTTGATTTCGTTCGAGCTGATTGAGAAGCTCAATAATCTTTTCCGTTCTTCCAGCATCAAAATTAACAAAGCTATCATCGATGATAATGGGAAATTGATATTTTTCATAAAGAGTTGTCGCCAAAGCCAACCGAATCGATACATATAATTGTTCCGTCGTTGCTTGGCTTAGTTCATTTGCTTCAAAAAGAGTATGATCCTCACGTTCAACTAGGAAACCAGAACCTGACTTTTGAAGGTGAATCTTTCGATAACTACCCGTTGTAAGAAAAGCCAAGTATTCTTCGGCTTTGGCGAGCATCCTTGGTAAATGAACATTTTTGTACTTTTCAATTGTTTGCGACAGGAACTCTTGAGCCAAGCAATAAATAGACCACTCTTTTGCTGCCTCTTCTAGCTCAAATTTTTTCTGTTTGTAGTGATGAAGGATATCTGAATAAATGCCACCATCTTCGATAATTTGGATCTCATACTTTATTAAAGCATCTTCCTCTTGAAGCTTTTTTAATTCTGATTGCAGATACTGTGCTTCTTGGTTACATTCTGTAATTAATTCATCACTTTTATGAATTGGTAAATAGCTTTCCCTTTCCTGAATAGTGAGAATCGAGTACTGCAGCTGACTTTTGAGATTTTCGTGTCTTTCAAGGAGCCTTCCTTGTTTTTCAGCTCTTGCACCAAGTTCATAATATTTCTGCTCTGTTTCTACATTTGCAGCAATTAGGAGCCTATTATACTCCGCTTGTAAAATCTTTAACTCCTGAGATTTTTGCTTCAAATCCGCTTCAAGTTCAGCAAGCTTTCCCGTCCTCTCTTGACTCTTTATTTGCTTTTCATGCTCTTCCTTAAGCTTTTTTCGAAGAAGATAGGCTGAGTTATGTAAATCTAAGCCTTTTTCTTGTAAAAAATGATTCTCATAAGATTTAAAACCCTCCACTATTTGGGTCTGCTGCTGATTTATTTGTTCTAGTCTTATCTGCAATTGGTTTTTCTCTCTGCAAATAGATTTATATTGCTCAATTAACTCAAAAGCTTCGTCTAAAAAAGAAGTAGCAATATATTCGGGTATCTTTAATTCACTGCTTATGGACAAGAGCTTTTCTTTATTTTGAGCTGATTCTAATTCCCATTCTTCAAATTTTGAAATTGCCTTTTCATATTGAGATTGCTGTTGTTTTAGCTTCATTTTTAACATTTGCAGTTCTTCTCGTCGTCGATTATCAAGAACTAATTGATCCTCGAGTTTTGTAATATCCAAATATTCTGCCGATTGGAGTTTTTGTTTTAACTGTTTTTCCTTTTCTCTTAAACCATAAAGTGTTTGATCCATCTCTTCTTCTGTAAATTTCTTTGAGCTTTTCATCATAAAAATAGCAATGACAATACAGCCTAGCACACCTAGACACAACAGGACCCAATCCTTTGTAAACAAGCCATACAATGTTAGCCCGAATAAGATCAACTCAAAGAGAAAAAACTGGAGTTTTTTCTGCTGTTTACTTCTTTCATTTGAGGCTTTTTCCCGCTCATTTGTCTGCTGATAGAATTCTATTTTGTCTTGTAAGGCCGTTAATTCCCATCCAAGGCTTTTCTTATCATTTCCATGACTCATCTGCTCCTCGAGCAGTAACCTTTCCTGTTTAGCAAGAACTTGGCTCTCAGCCAATCGGACATCTTTTTCTATTTCTTCCAACCTATTTTTTTCTTCTTGATAACATTCCTCTAACTCTTCCTTTACTACTTCTAGCTTTTGTTTTTTTCGAGAAACTATTTCTACCTGTTTTTTCACATAAATATTTGTATTGATGTCAAAGATGTCTTCCTCATTTAAAGGCAAATGAAGCTTCTCCCTTGTAATGGAAAGCTTATCCTCATACTCTTCTAGTTTTGTTTCACCTTGCTGCTTCTCCAGCTTCAATTGTTCAATAATCGGAACTTGATCAAGCAATGTTAGGATATTGGACTCGTTTTCAAGGTAAGACAAATCCGGTTGGAGATTAGCCAATTCTTTTTTCAAATTTTCTTGTCTTTCGGATATACTTATTATCTCGGCATTGTAGGGGTGGATGAGCTGATTTATTTTTTCGATTCTTTCAATCCCGCGGACCGGGAACTTGATTTCTCCTAGCTCGTTAAGCTCTTTCTTTGTCCATTTTTCTTCTCTGACGATAGACTCTATTCTCTTCCATTCATTTAATTTTTCGACCTTTTCGCTGACTTCCTGAATCTTGCCGTTTATCACTGCCATTTGCTGCTGCATGAACTCTTTCTTTTCTAGCAGATTTTCATATTCTTTATTTTTTGCAGCTGCTTTTTTCAATTCTCCATTTAATTCATGAAGTTCCTGTAATTTTTCATTCAAGATTGGTTTCTTACCTGAAGGCTTGAAGCGGGTATCTAACTCTTTCTGCAGAGTCGATTCAGTTTTTGATAACTGTTCGGTGCCCAGGGTTCCCGCAGAAAATAAGAATTTCCCAATATCTTCGCCCTTCATTTGATGTATGTTCTGAAGACCATGTATATTAAAAGAAAAAACCGCTTGAAATAGGCTTTTATCAAAGTTTGCTACAAGATCTTTAAGAAACTCCTCGCCGCCAATTATCCCAGTATCCGTGACTACCTTAACATCGCCTGCTGCTTTTCCTTTGACACGTTCAATGACAGCAAATCCGAGCTCTTCATGATAAATTCTGATTTTGCCGCCATATTTTGTACTATGCTTTGGCTCGTAGCGAAGCTCTGATTGTTGCTTTGTAGGAAAACCAAATAGAATACCATGGATAAAGGCCATGATCGTAGACTTGCCAGCTTCATTTTCGCCATAGAAAACTTGAAAATCTTCTAGATTCGTAATTTTAACATTCTCTAATTGACCGTAGCCGTATATATGCATCTCAAGAATTTTCAATCGTCATCTCCTCCTTTCTATTAGGATTGATATAGTAATTCAATTAGCAATTGCTCCGCTTTTTCGATTAGTTCCTCTTGCTCGATTTTAGGTAAATGTGATAAATACTTTCTCCCTAAATGGTGCTCATATAAAGGGGCTAAGGCTTCATCGGCATCGTCATAATGTTTTATGGTTTCAAAGAGTTCTCCATAAAAATTGGCATCAGTTTTTAATTGTTCTTTGTCAATGGGCACACTTTCCGTAATGTTAAAGTCTACTACCCAAACAAAGGACTCCTCATCCTTTTCGTCTTCTAAAAGGAGATCAAGTAGTTCACCATCCAAGCTTCTTTTTTCACGATAATCATCTAATTGAATATTTTTCAAAAAAAGTGTTAATAGTGTTCCCACTTGATCTTTCCGTACACTGTTGATGGCAGTTTGGCATAAATGGAGGATATCATGAAAGCTGCTCGCGGAGGCTGCATCAATCACAGCTTCCTCCCAAATAATATCGGATGCTTCGATATAATCCATTTTTGCCTTATTATCTGCCAAAGTGACATGATAAAACCCTTTACTTCCAGACTCTTTCTTATTTCTCCCTTGGATGTTACCTGGATAAATAATTGGCGGGTTTTCCGACAATATTGCGCGTTTATGGATATGTCCTAAGGCCCAATAATCAAATGCTTTTTGCAGTAGATCCTTGACTGAAAATGGAGCATAGTTATCATGCTCAGTTCCCGCACTTTCATTAGCATGAAGAATGCCAATATGATAATCTGCCCCTTCAATCTTCTTATAATCGTCTATTTTTCGTTCAAACACATGCCTAGTTGCATAGCTAAAGCCGTAAAGATGAACGATTTCACCACTCTTTGTTCGTAGCACCTTTGTTTCAACCTCGCTATGAAACATATGAACATTGTCAGGCATGTTAAGGTGCACCCATGAACCGTTTAAATGGTCGTGGTTTCCATGAACAACATAAACAGGAATTTCTTTTTCTGCCAGCTTAAGCATTTCCTTCCGAAAGCGCGATTGTGCCCGAAGGCTGCGATCCTCTCCATCAAATAAATCACCCGCTAAGATGACAAAATCAACTTGATGGTCAATAGCCGCAGCTGTTAGCTTTTTTAAGGCTGTAAAGGTACTCTCTTTTACTCTTGTAAAGATGTTTCCTGGCAAATGCTTTAATCCGACCATTGGGCTGTCCAAATGGAGATCAGCCGCGTGAATAAACGATATTTTTCCCATAGAATTTTCCTTTCAGCGTTCTTTTCTTTATTGTACCATCCAAAAAACACGAATGCACGTTCTTGTTTAAAAATAAAGAAAACTCGCCGATTAGCGAGCCGTTAGGTGAAGACAGAAGCGTAGTTTCATTTATGCGTTCAGAATTAATAATATTAATTCTAATTAGCTAATAAAGAGCTTTACCAAATATGGTAAAGCCCTTACATCATTATTCGTTTTTTGTTAATTGTAAAGCCTTTTTAATATCTTTAAAGGAATTAGACTTGCCATACATTAGAACTCCGCCTCGATATACACGGGCACCAAAAATCGCTAACACAATGATCGTTGCGATAAGAATAGCAATTCCTAAGAATGCCTCCCATGCTGGGATTGTCAGCATTCCAACACGCAAAAACATAATCATCGGTGTGAAGAAAGGTATATAGGACGTAACGGTAATAAATGGAGCGTCTGGTTTACCAAGACCAAACATAGCAATCATAAATCCAGCCACGACCATTAACGTCATCGGCGTAATCATTTGCTGTACATCTTCAATCCGACTGACAAGTGAGCCCAAAAAGGCCGCGAGTGTGGCATAGAGAAAATAGCCTAGAATAAAGAAAATAACGGCATACACGATGGTCTCTAATGGGATGTCCCCAAATCCATATACACCAAAAAAACCCTCTTTTAATGTTTCCATATTTTTTGTGAACGAATAATACCCAACTATCAGAAATGCAGCTAATTGTGTCAGACTTAATAGGCCAATTCCCAATATCTTTGCAAACATCTGCTTAATGGGAGAAACACTTGAAATTAATATTTCCATCACTCTTGATGACTTTTCAGTCGCTACTTCCATTGCAATCATGGTGGCGTACATAATAACGGCGAAATAAATAATAAACAGCAGCACATATACGAGACCTCGTGCTTGATTAAGTTCCTCTTCTGTTTTGGCATTTTTCTCAAGCGCAAATTTCTCAAAGGAAACCGGTTCATAAAGCTTTTGCAACTGAGCTGGGGCCAAATTAATCTTTGATGCCGTTAGCATCGTTTTTACTTGCTGCAAGCTAGTTTGAAGATCTGTAAAAAGTGAAGAATCTGCGATGCTCATTGCTTTAAAGGTGGCTTCAGGTAATTTTTCTGCATTAAAATGCAACTGAATTACCCCTTTGAAATCGCCCTTTTCAACTGCTTTCTCCGCCTCTTTTTCACTGCCTTTGTAAAGAGTTAGTTTAATATCTTTGTTAATGGTTTTTAGTTGCTGTTTAAAAGGTTCGTAAAGTTCCCCAGTTTCATCCAGTACCGCAACATTTTCTTTCCCACCGTTTTTATCAAATAAACCTATGATATTATTAATATTTGTTAGAGCTAATACAATCAAAACGGTGATGACCGTCGTGATAATAAACGATTTGCTTTTCAATTTGTTTAAATAAGTATGAAACAAGATAATCCAAAAACTATTCATAGGAATTACCTACTTTCTCGATAAAAATATCATTTAAAGAAGGCTCTTCAAGGGCAAATTTCCGAATGAATCCATTGCTTACTATCTCTTTAAGTATACTTTCCGCAACCTTTTCTCCTTCAATCTGCAAAAGAATTCCTTCCATCGTCGGAGTTGCCTTTACAACACCCGGATATTTTTTCAATGAATCTAGAGGAAATTCAGCATGGATGATAAGATTCTTTTTGCCAAACTCACGCTTAATCTCCTTTAAGGAACCATGAACGACAGGTTTTCCTTTATGCATAATACAGAGATGCTCGCACATCTCCTCCACATGATGCATTTGGTGGCTGGAGAATACGATGGTCGCCCCATTTTGTTTAAGGGTTAAGACAGCTTCCTTAAGCATTTCCACATTTATCGGATCAAGACCGCTAAATGGCTCATCAAGAATTAATAATTTGGGTTTATGTACTACAGCCGCAATAAATTGGATTTTTTGTTGATTTCCTTTTGAAAGCTCTTCTACTTTCTTATTCTCATACTCTGGTATTTTAAAGCGATCAAGCCAGTATTTTAATTCTGTTAGTGCTTTATTTTTGGGCATACCTCTTAATCTGGCTAAATAGACAATTTGGTCGCGGACCTTTAACTTAGGGTATAAGCCTCTTTCCTCAGGAAGATAGCCGACCAAGTGGCTGGTAGAATAATCAATTGGTTGCCCATCCCAGGTAATTTTCCCGCCGCTTGAGTCCAGCAGACCTAATATCATTCGAAATGTTGTTGTTTTCCCGGCGCCATTGGCCCCCAAAAAACCAAACATCTCCTTTTCGGGAATCGTTAACGATAAATCGTCAACCGCGGTAAATTGTCCGAATCGTTTCGAGACATGTTCAAGCTTTAGAACCATTTCACTCACTCCTTTCCTACTTTGATACGAATATAACATAAAATGGTTTCATTTTCTTTTTGCACAATTTAGAGAATTATGTGAAAATAACGGTAGCAATCTTTAAAAAAAGGGGATTTCGAGATGAAAACTTATTCATTAACTGCCTTTGAAGCAAATGGAGAAAAGATTTTAGATGAATCCTTCCAAGCAAGCAATGATGATGCAGCAAAGCTGCAGGGTGAAAAATTACTATCAGAGAAAAATTTATTAGAAAAAACACATCGCTGTACCTCTCCAAACGGAAAGTTGCTGCTTTTTCATTCGTAAAAAAGCATAAAAACAAAGAAGCTGCGCTTCTTTGTTTTTATTTTCCGATAAAATTTGGCTTCCTTTTTTCCATAAACGCCTGAATTCCCTCGTGATGGTCCACCGTTTCCCGCATTTTTTGCTGACCGTACTTTTCTAATTCTAAAATCTTTAGTAATTGCGGGCGGTTCTTTTCTGCTAAAATCTTTTTCGTTTTAATCATCGCTTGAACAGGTCGACTTAACCAGTCTGATAATCTAGCATCTAATGTCTCTTGCAGCCCTTCACTTGCTACCTCCTGAATAAGCCCCAACTTTAATGCTTCTTCGGCGCCCATCATTTTCCCATCCCAGATGACCTGTTTTGCTCTTGTCTCTCCTAATCTTTTTTCCAAAAAGAAATGGGCACCGCCATCAGGGATTAATCCGATGCCGATAAAATTCATCGCTAGCTTGCTTGCTTTGTCGGCAATAATATAGTCCGTTGCTAACGCTAAGCTAAATCCCAAGCCTGCAGCTGCACCTGAGATGGCGCTGATTGTTAGTTTTGGAATGCTGTAAAGCGTAATAATTAATTCGCTGATACAGTCCATAACCGGGAAGAAATCGCTCTCGTTCATGTTTGAAAGCATTGTTTTAATGTCTCCACCTGCTGAAAATGCTCTTCCTTTCCCCGTTAACACGACAATATCAACATCATCAGATTCGCTTAGCTCTTTTAGTTTACATGCAAGGCCCCTAATCACGTCTGTATCCATGACATTTAATGCCTCCGGCCGATTCATTTCAACCGTTGCAACGCGGCCGTCCACCTTCAAATTCACCTTATCCGTGACAAAATTTATCGACATTTGAAACGCCCCCCATACTTTTTATTCACTTCCATTATATATGGTAATGGATTGAATAAAAACAAACTTTCTCAATATATTGAATTTTCTTCCTATCGTTTTAGTTTTATTTCAAGTGAAAAGGACAAGGAATTTTCCTTGCCCTCTTCACTTATCCTTTTCGGAGAACTTCTTGTTGGACCTGATCACGAAGGGCCATTTTTAGGAATTTACCAACTGAGGTTTTTGGAATTTCCTCAATGAACAGGATATCATCTGGGATCCACCATTTGGCAAACTGCGGTTTTAAGAAATCAAATAGTTCTTCCTTCGTTGTTTTTCCCTTATTGGCTTCTTTTAAAACGACGCAGGCCACAGGTCGCTCCTGCCATTGTTCATGGGGAACAGCCACAACCGCCGCTTCAAAAACTGCCTCATGTGCCATTAACGAATTTTCAAGATCAACCGATGAAATCCATTCACCCCCGCTCTTAATTAAATCTTTTGTACGATCGACGATTTTCACAAAGCCTTCCTCGTCAATCGTGACAACATCCCCAGTATGCAGCCAGCCATCACGGAAGGCCTCTTCTGTTCGCTCGTCTTTATAATATTCAGAGGCAATCCAAGGACCTCTAATACACAATTCTCCCATTTCCGCTCCATCCCAGGCGACTTCGCCGTCCTTACCGACGATTTTTATTTCAAGTCCAGGGACAAGGACGCCCTGCTTCGCTCTTAATTCTAATCTTTCTTCTGCATCCAGTTCTTCTTGGTAGCTTTTTAGCGTTGAGATGACCACCAGAGGACTGGTCTCTGTCATACCATAGGCATGCATAAATGGAATATTATGCCGTTGTTCAAATGCTTTAATTATCCCTTTTGGTGCTGCGGACCCTCCACATAAAACTCCCCTTAAGCTGCTCATATCATAGGAGCCTTCATCGAGTTCCTTTAACAAGCCAAGCCAGATAGTTGGAACCCCTGCCGTTACTGTAACTCTTTCTTGCTCAATGAGCTCTGCAAGCAATTTTGGCGTAAAATAAGGTCCCGGTAGAACTAAGGATGTCCCAAACCAGACGGCGGAAAATGGCATCCCCCAAGCATTTGCATGGAACATTGGCACAACTGGAAGTGCAATATCTTTTTCGCTTAATGCTGCACTATCCGCAAGACCTAGCGCCATACTGTGGAGAACAATCCCTCGGTGGGAATAAACAACTCCCTTTGGATTTCCAGTGGTCGCTGATGTGTAGCACATTCCTGCCGGGGCGTTTTCGTCAATATCTTCAGGATAATGATATTCTGGATTCGCTTCAGCTAATAGTTTTTCATAATGATAGACTGGAGAGAGAGTTGTTTCTGGAAGTTCTTTTTCATCAGTCATAATAATATAGGCCTTTACAGTCTTTAATTCAGGGGCACATCTTTCGAGTAGTGGCAGGATGTCTGGGTCAACAAGGAGCACCTTGTCTTCGGCATGATTGATAATGTAGGAAATATGTTGGGGTGTTAGGCGAATATTTACTGTATGGAGAACAGCGCCCATACAAGGGATGGCAAAATAGGCTTCTAAGTGACGGTGATGATTCCATGCTAAGGTTCCTACCCTCTCGCCCTTTGTAACCCCTAATTTCGTTAGGCTGTCGGCCAGCCTTCTCGTTCTTTCGGCAATTTGTTTGTAGGTGAATCGGTGAATGCCGCTTGCCGTTCTTGAAACTACTTGTTTTTTTGGAAAATACTTTTCTGCTCTCTCAATCATTTGCGTCATCGTTAAAGGTGTTTGCATCATTGCTAAATCCCCTCCCTAAATGAAAGCATATTAATACACTGTTGAATTGTATTAGACAATCCATATAATTATTCGATATTCAGCCGGGATAATCCTTTATTAAGAACAAATAAATCCAAAAATCCCCTGCCAAAATTTAGGCAGGAGAACCGTTTTCCGAGAATAACTCATCTAAAATTTTTAGTTTATCTTCTGTGTAGGCTGCAAATCCGTCATTATAGGATTTCGGATCCTTCGGATTGGCAAAGTGGGTAATCTTACCGGTAATCGGATCGATAAATTTGCTTGCTGCCCCGCAGCCTAGTCCAATAATCGTCTGCTGTTCCTCCATAATCATTATGTTATAGATACTCTCTTGAGTAGGAAGAGAATAGCCGACATTCTCAAGATTACCAAGAATGTTTTTTTGTCTGTATAGATAATAAGGTACATAGCCATGACCTTCTGTCCAAACCTCAGCAAGCTCCATCATTTTTTCAGCCTCATCACGACCCGCCACTTTATATTTCTCCTTGTTCTTGGTCATTTCAGATGCTCGCTTGAATGACAGGGTATGGACAGTTAAAGATTCAGGCATCAGCTTTTCTGTTTCCGCTAAAGAGTGGGTAAATTCAGGCACACCCTCACCAGGCAAGCCAATAATTAAGTCCATATTGATATTATTCATGCCCATGGAACGAGCCAAATGGTATTTTTCTACGGTCTCGGTAACTGTATGATGTCGGCCAATCGCTTTTAACGTTTCTTGTGTATACGATTGTGGATTGATGCTAATCCGGTCAATATTCCACTTCTTTAAGACTTCTAATTTTTCCGGTGTAATGGTATCAGGTCGTCCCGCTTCAACGGTAATCTCGCGAATATTCTCCACATCTGGAAACGAGTCATACATTTCTTCATAAAGCATATCCATCTCGTTTGCTGTAATACTAGTGGGTGTACCGCCCCCATAGTATACCGTGGTAATACGAACACCTTTTTCCTTTAACCATGCCCCGATTTTCTTCATTTCATAATGAAGTCCACCGAGAAAGGAATCCACAGAACCTTGGCGTCCGTTGATCGCATAAGCCGGAAAAGTGCAATACGCACATTTCGTTGGACAAAAAGGAATCCCAATATAAATGCTTACTTCTTTTTGAAGTGAGTATAAATCAGGGACAACCGATAACTGTCGATCAACAATTTGCTGCATCAATTTAATCTTTTCATCGGTGATTAAGTAATCTTCCTTTAGCTGCTGATGGGCAGCCTCTAAAGGGACACCTTCCTGCATTTTCCGATGGAGCAGTTTAGTTGGTCTCACCCCAGTTAAAATACCCCACTTTTGCGTAATCCCTGAAAAGTCCTGGAGAACAGTTAAATAAGCATGAGCCACAGCATTTTTTAGTTGTTTAAACCATTCCTTTTCGGAATCACTTGAAACCATTTCTTTTTGATACTCCGAAACATATTCTTTTCCATTGTTATCCTTTAGTTCAGCGAAAACCGATACATACTTATTGACTTGTAAAGTAAATTTTATCTGTAAATCAGCTTCTTCAGCATTTGCCGTTAATATCTGTGATTCTTCAAAAAATAAATTAGCAATCAACCTTAGTGGCCGATTAAATCTTTCATCCTCTAATCCTATTATCGAAATTCGCAATTAAATCACCTTTCAATAGTAAACTTCCTTAAGTGTACAAAATCGCGAAAACAAGGTCAATAAGTTGGAAATCATTCACATAGACCAGCAAAAACGGAAATGGTATTTCAACCCACCATCTTCTATGGAAAAACACTTCTTTATAAACCCCAGTCTAACTTAATAAAGGCGGTGTGAGCAGAGCTTGGCTTCAACTATTCAAAGTAAACAATGTATATTTTTCTCTTAAATTGAATATACTGATTCGTTTTTGCGACGCTCCGCCCCTTTTCCATAAAAAGAAAAGATACCACAGGTTGGGTCCCGTGATATCTTTGCCAATCATTTTTTTATGATATTCATCTTTTTTAAAAATTCAATTGGCTGCTGCTTGCGGAAGTGCTCCTTTACCATATAGGCAACACCATGCTCATTTTCTGACCTCGTTACCCAATCAGAAGCCTTTTTCACTTCAAAGACGGCATTCCACATTGCGACCCCAAGGCCTGCAGCTTCAATTAAAGAAATATCATCTAGAGCATCACCAATATAAACCATTTCACTTCTACGGATTCCAAGTTGGTTTCCTAAGTAAGTCAATCCGGTTAATTTTGAAACGCCAGCAGGAACAATATCCAGCCTTAGTGAATCAAGTTCGATTATGTCAATCTCATTAAACATTTTTCTAAGGATTTTCTTCACATCGATCAGGTCGCCTCTATCTTCAAAATAAACCTCTATTTTTGGTGGTGTAACTGGCTGGTCATGTAAATATTCACTTAGTGAAGAGACAAATTGCTGGGAATAAAATACCGGATCTCCAGATGTAAAAACTGTTTTTGCCAAAAGGTTATTATTCAGCTTTAACTTATTCGCTAATGAAAATTGTTCATGTACAAGACGGATTTGGCAGGGGATTGCCTCTAGGAGACGAACAGTATCATAGGTAATGTCTTCATTAATCCTTTTTACATAAATCGGCTTTTCTTCAGGACTTGCAATATAGGCACCTTGATGTGTAATAAGTGGTGATTTTATTTTTAACGCCTTTGCCACCTTTCTTGCTGATGGGAAACTGCGTGATGTTACAAGCGTTAGATAAATACCTTTTTGCTGAACATAATCAATGGCTTCTTTTGTTGACTTATGGATTTTTCCATTCGTTTGAAGAAGCGTGCCATCAATATTTAATGCAAGCAAGCGATAAATCATTATGTTGCCCCCTGTTCTTGGTGAAATTACCCTTATATCACTTTTATGACTTTTCACTCATTAATAGAACAGATGAGATGGCCTCACTATCGAAAAAGAAAAAAACCCTCGTTTTTCCGAGGGCTTAGCTTTGAAGTTTACAATTGTCCATATAAGTCTTCTAATGGTTTCATAATTACTTTATTTAATTCACCGATAATCATGCTCATTCGCTGTTCTGCTTGCATGAGATGGGCAATTTTTTGATTTTGCTGAACTAGTGCTACTGTTGATTGTGCTTGCTGTATTTCTTGTTCAGATATATCCTGACCCATCATTTGTTTTTGCTGTAGATTCATTTGGATTTGACGGAATTGATCAAACATTTGTTTTGCTGCCGGATCGGCATTCACTTCGCTATATGCCTGCTTTAATTGTGTATACTCATCACTTTGACGAATTGCGGTTTCTAAGGCATAGGCGGAATCATATAAATTTACTGCCATCGGGTTCACTCCTTTTCAGATAAGATGAAACGTCCATCAGTGGTGGTTATACAGATGGTTATTGAATCATTCGGTCTTTTACGGGCAGTGGATCCCAACGAAACCTTATGGTGTTTCCTCCTCTAAGAATGGAGTCGGGGCTCTTACTGCCGTTAATGCGAGATAAACAATTCTCCACAACTATAACAAACTATTCATTCAAATGCGAGAATGTTCAAATCACCAACCAAATTATTTTCACATACGATACTATATCAACGAATGCCCATAAAAAACGATTCTATACGTGTAAATGAGGAGTGATTATGTCATTTTCATTAACCCCAGTTAAAATTGTGCCCTGGATTCCCACTGTAAAAAATGATTGCCAAGTACAAATGTCCGAGCAATTGTTTACCCATTTACAATTAAAAGAGAATCTAGATTTGAAGATCACATTAGGGAAGAAAACAATCACAACTACCGTAAAAACTGTAGAAATGGCCGCTGACGAAATATTTTTACCGGAAAAGATGATAACTGAATTTTGTCTGCCACTTCAAAGCTACAAATTTCAGGCCATGTATCTAGCAGAAAGTCATACGCTGAAGCTAGGACCCATGGTCGGATTACTGACTAATTTCACCTCAAATAAGCATGAAGAGCCGCACTTTCGCACCATCCATTCCTTTTGTGAGGAACTGCATCACGGTATAACGATGCAAGGTGGTTTTTTCTACGTTTTTTCTTATGACAAATTTTTAAACGAAGGCTATTACCTTGATGACAGGAAATGGATTCCATTTGAGCCTCCACTGCCAGATGTCATATATAATCGCATCCATTCCAGAAGACTGGAACAAAAGGATTCCTATAAACATTTTCGCAAACGGCTGGAACAATTAATGATCCCGATATTTAATGATCGTTTTCTTTCTAAATGGGAAGTGTATGAGCAACTAAGCGAAGAAAGACATCTTTTCCCCTATATTCCCGAAACGAAAATTTTCTCAAAGGAACACCTGCATGATTTTATCCAAAAATACGAAACCGTCTTCCTAAAACCGATTCATGGGAGCCAGGGCAGGAACATTATTAAAGTAATAAAGGAAATGGAATACCTCTATACGTTTCAAACCTCGTTATCTGATCAGTCAGATCAGTTCGGGAATAAATATTCCTTAGACGAAATTTATCCGTTGATAAAACCAATCCTTCATAATCGAATTTATATTATTCAACAGGGCCTTTTTTTAGTTACACATCAATCATGTGCGATCGATTTTAGGGTTTTATGTCATAAAAATCAAACCGACCACTGGGAAATTACATCCATTGTGGCAAGGATTGCTGCTGAACAGGAATTTGTTTCTAATATCGCGAAAGGCGGAACGATTACAAGACCGTTAAATGTCTTGAGAACTTGTTTGGACCGAAGAAAATCTTTAGAAATACTTGCACAAATGAAGGAATTGGCGCTTGAAACGGCTTCCGTTATTAGCAGCCACTCAGCAGGCATAACGGGAGAACTTGGCATCGACATCGGTGTCGATCTTGATGGTAGGCTTTGGTTAATTGAGGTCAATTCCAAGCCCTCTAAAAATTTCGATGATGGTTTAGGAAAAATTAGACCATCTGCAAAGGCGATCATCCAATTTTGTACGAAGCTTGGATTTGAAACCGAGCCATTAAAGGAGTGACATTAAAATGATTACATTTGGCATTATGACGTTAACTATGGAGAGTGAAAATTCTTATATTAAAGAAATCGCCTGCCTTGCTGAATCGTGCGAGATGGAGGTTTTCCGCTTCCTTCCATCCAATATCAATCCACATACGCTTCAGGTAAAAGGGAAAAGGTTTGATTCAAAAGCTCAATGCTGGCTGGAAAGTGAACAGCCAATCCCAGCCATCATTTACGATCGCTGTTTCTACGGAGAGGATGAACATTCCAAACAATGCTTGCCGATTGTCTCTTGGCTGAAGAGCAGAAATGATATTACCTTTTTAGGCTATGGATTGCCTAATAAACTTGAAATTTATAAAACGTTACGGAACACTGGTTTAGTTTCCTATTTACCTGATACTCAATCAGTTTCGGATACAGGCATTATTCTAAAAGAATTAGCGATGAAGAAAAAAATTATCTTAAAGCCAATTAATGGATCTGGTGGGTACAGTATTTATTACTTGAAAAAAAACGACAAAACCTTTCATGTGAAAACAGAAAAACACAAGAAAATTATTTCACGTATATTTCCAAATGAGGCTAAGCTCCTTCAATGGTTGAAACCGTTAATCAATCAGCGTGACTTTCTGTTGCAGCCGTATCTAGAACTATCCAATAATGAACTCCAGCCCTTTGATATCCGTGTTCTCCTGCAAAAAAGTGTGCGAGGGGTCTGGGGCGAACTTGGCAGAGGGATTCGCATCGGAAGTACTGGGGGCATTCTATCAAACTTAAGTGCAGGAGGGGCCGTCATCGCGTTTACAGATTGGCTATCTTCACTTCCACCTGCAAAGGGGGAATATATACGCCAAGAATTAGACTACATTCTTACCAACCTCCCTGCCCTCCTTGAAAAGGAATTTATGCCATTGTTTGAGATTGGTGTTGATATTGGTATCGCAAAAAACGGATCCATTTGGATTCTTGATGTCAATTCCAAACCGGGAAGAAAGGTACTATTACAAACACGGCCAGATTTGAAGGAGATCATTCACATGAAACCGCTGCTTTATGGCAAATACCTTTCCGAAACGGATCCGCAAGAAAGGAAGAACTATTATGAGAAAACATTATCTCATTGAAGTTACTCAAAATGATCAAATGGTTGTGTTCTGTCCCCAGGCTGTCCTTCGGGATAAACAGATAAAAAAAATTGCTTTTGGCTCAAAATCAATTGCTGTTGATTTTTTCCCACATCCTGATAAAAATGACCGGATTGTGATAAGCAAGAAAATTCAAGAAGCCATCCAGTTCCCTCATTTTACTATCCCATTACATGCCTTTATCGAAAACCAAATTCTTTATATCGGTCCACTCGTAGGTATTTTTACAGCTGGGTTTACTTCCATTCCCCAGCAGCCAGTTGGCGAACGAACATTGTTTTTTTCAAAACTGCTATCTGTTAATAAACCGGTCGGTGCCTTGGCATTTGTCTTCGGGGAACAGCATATTGATTGGGAGCAAGGAACGATTGAAGGTTACTTTTTTCATAATCAGGCTTGGACAACGGTCGAGGTTCCCTTTCCAAATGTGATTTACGATCGCCTGCCCAATCGAAAAAGTGAGAACAACCCAAAATTGATCAAAGTAAGAGAGCGACTACAAAAGGAATATCTCATTCCATGGTACAATCCCGGCTTTTTCAATAAACTAGATATTTATGAGAGACTTCAGAAAGATCCATCGGTTACTACTTACTTGCCGGAGACCCATCCATTTACGTCCTTCTCCATCATGGAAACGATGCTGTCCAAATATGGCCATATTTTTATAAAGCCAAAAAACGGCAGCCTCGGTTTAGGTGTTCATCAGGTGATTTTTGACAAACAAACAGGCGATTATTATTGTCGATATCAAGACGATGGCTATATTAATCGATTACGAAAATTTGTCAGTTTAGAACGATTGTTTCATTCCGTATTTGCTCATCAATCACTAGAAAAAATGTTAGTGCAGCAAGGCATTTCCTTGCTTAGAAATGAACGGCGTTCCATTGATTTTCGTGTCCATACGAATAAGGATGACTATGGAAAATGGCAAGTATCAGCGATTGCCGCGAAAATTGCCGGTCATGGAAGCGTAACTACACATGCACGAAGTGGTGGTGATATCAAAACAATCGCAGAAATTTTCCCAAAGGAAGAATGTGATTTATATACCGAAAAGCTGATTAGTATTGCACTATTGCTTAGCAAATCACTCGACAAAAATATTGAAGGCATTATTGGTGAGATTGGTTTTGATTTAGGTATTGACCGAAACGGAAATGTATGGCTATTTGAAGCTAATTCCAAACCAGGCAGATCTATTTTTAGTCATCCTGAATTGAAGGAAGTTGATTTCCTAACGCGGAAATTATCAATCGCATTTGCCATTTTTCTAACCGAGCAAGCTTTATTACATCCTGAGGAATTGTTCAAATGATAAACAATACGACTGGTCCACTGATTGGGATTTTGACTTCTCAGAAGGAAAATGGTGACATAGCAGGTAACGGTCCGCTTTTTATTGAATTGCAAAAAAAGCTTATTTCATTAAATGGAGTAAGCTTTGTCTTTACAACTGAAGGAACAACAAATGATTTCATTATTGGCTATTCCTTTTCACTTGAGAAAAAATGCTGGATAAAGCGAAAATTTCCCTACCCGAGCCTTGTTTATAATCGAATTCCCTTTCGAAAATCTGAACAAAAGGAATCATTCCGACGTTTTATTTCCGTGTTAAGGGACAAAAATATCCCCTTTTTTAATCCATGTTTTATCGATAAATATGAGCTCTATGAGTTATTAAAAAATCATCCGGTGCTACAAAACTTTTTACCGCAAACAATCCTTGTACAGGAAAAAAAGGACTTGTTCTCTTTTCTGAAGAAACATAAAAGCATTTATTTAAAACCATCGCAAGCATCTAAAGGAATAGGTATTTTCCGTCTAAAGATGATGAATCCATCTGCAATTCAACTTCAAGGGGTTGATAATTATGAATCCTATCCTTCCTTTCATCGTTTTTGGGACATATGGAACAAGGAACTACTTGAGAAAAACTATTTGGCCCAGGAAGAAATTAATTCAGCCGAGTATGAGGGAAACCGCTTCGATTTTCGCATTCTTGCCCATGCAGAGGAGGATGGTTATAAAATAACAGGAGTCGGAATTAGGCAGGCCCAGACTCAAGAGATTACGACCCATATACCAACCGGAGGGAGACTGCTTCCATACGAGCTTTTCCAATCTACGGAACATGATCAATTCATTCAAACGGTTGTCCCACATATCGGAGAAGCATTATCGAAACAATTTGGCTTTTTTGGCGAGTTTTCTATTGATGCAGGCATAAGTAAAACTGGTCGGTATTCCATTTATGAAGTAAATTCAAAGCCGATGAGTTTTGATGAGACAGAGATTGAAGAAAGGAAAATAGAGCATCTTTGCCGCTTATTCCTTCAATTAGCAGATAATTAAAACTAATATGGGTTTAAATAATTCCCCAAACAAGGTAATCTAGAGATAGCATGTAAAAGGGGATGTTTACTATGTTGATGCATTTTCAGTTCAAACCATTATTTGAAAATAAAAATATTCCTGGCTGGAACTTTTCCTTTTACTATAAAAAGCAAAGGTTTACAGGAATCTATCACCAAACGGGAAAAATTGAATTCACAACAAATACTCCTGAACAAGAAGAAATGGACAAATTAACAAGCCAAATCCATGAATTAATGCTTTATCACGTCTATGAATAATTCTGCCTAAACTCCCTATGCATGAAAATTTATCCTTTCCACAAACTAAACATAGAAAGAGGAAAGGATTGATTGTCATGGAAAAAAATAAAGAAAATGGATCGAATCAAGGCTCAGTTCATGAAGGAAGAGATAAAGCCTATATGGATATTGACCGAATGATTAATGAAGGAATGTCCGGTGGAACAGTCCATGCTCGGCATAATTCAACAAATATTGAAGAAGCACATGACCTCACCGAGGAACTACCCCCTTATGAATGTGACTAATTCAATTCAGAGAAACAACTAGGCTAGCCAACATTCTATAGGCTCAGCCTTTTTAATTGTCACTCGATTACTGGTATAATGTAGTAGAATTTCTAGGTAGACGGGCGCCTTGCGCTTTTCTTAAAATATTTTGATAATGGGGAAAATGATCGATGCTACGAAAATTATTGTCCATATACGAGAATTCCATTTTGTTTCCCAATCAACCAGAGAATCCTTCTGAACAATTGTATATCTTTTGTAACGATGAAGAGAATGAGTGGATTGGCATTCCTAAAACAGACATCAGTGAAAAAGAATTAACGCTTTTAAAAACGATCTACCAACTAGTTGAGGTTCAAACATCATTTTACCTATCATCTAAAAGTGGCTGGTCAGAATTTTTATTTTTTGATGGTCCGCTTCCACCATATGATTCTGGGACTCATTTCCGATTTATTCAGTTTCAAATTAGCAGCCATGATGCGAACCAATTCGAAATTGAGTCTGCTTTAAAGGGCTTCTTTACTGAGGAAGTGACCATTATTTGGGAAAGCAGTAGCCGGGGAATTGTCATAGAAGAGAAGAACCTAATTTCTCTTTCCGAAGATGAACTAATTTCTATGTCAGAAACATTCGAAAGTGATTTTTATGTGAAAATTTCTTTTTTTATTGGGAAACTCCATCCCTTTTCCCATCAACTACGCTCACAACTTCTCCGGGAAAAAGAATACTTTACTTTTGGAATTACCAATTTGGGTAACCCGAATATCTTTACATTTGAACGGGTTTTTCCAGCCTATTTAGCGAATCAGTTGCCAGAAGAATTAAAACAAAAAGTCAACCAAGAGGTCGTAGAGATATTTCATGATGACCAGGAAATGTTTTCAACCATCAAGTTTTTTTTAGAAAACAATTTAAATGCAAGTTTGACAGCTAAAAAATTGTATATCCATCGAAACACGCTTCAATATCGCATCGATAAATTTAGTGAAAAAACTGGCATTGGATTAAAAGATTTTTACGGAGCCTTTACGGTCTTTTTAGCTTGCCTCTTGTTTGAACAAAATCAGGATATGTAACAATGTGCCCAAAAAAGCGTTTTCAGTTTTTGTGCAACCTGTCCATACTTTTTTTCCATCTGACACTGTAAACTAAGTTTACTAAGATTAACAAGGAGGAAATTCACATGGCAGAGTTAAAATTAGATCATATTTATAAAATTTACGATAATAAAGTAACCGCTGTTCAGGATTTCAATTTACATATTGAAGATAAGGAATTTATCGTATTTGTTGGTCCGTCCGGATGTGGAAAGTCAACGACACTTCGAATGATTGCTGGTCTTGAAGATATTTCAAAAGGTGACTTTTATATTGATGGGAAAAGAGTAAACGATGTCGCACCGAAAGACCGCGATATTGCGATGGTTTTCCAAAACTATGCCCTTTACCCACATATGACCGTTTATGATAACATGGCCTTCGGTTTGAAACTGCGTAAATTTGCCAAAGACGAAATTGATCGTCGGGTAAAGGAAGCGGCAAAAATTCTTGGCTTAGAAGCTTACTTAACTCGTAAACCAAAGGCTCTTTCTGGTGGTCAGCGCCAGCGTGTTGCCTTGGGTCGTGCCATTGTTCGTGACGCTAAGGTATTCTTAATGGACGAACCTTTATCCAATCTTGATGCCAAGCTCCGTGTGCAAATGCGTGCCGAGATTGCCAAGCTCCACCGTCGTTTAGATACAACAACCATCTATGTTACTCATGACCAAACTGAAGCAATGACAATGGCAACTCGATTAGTTGTTATGAAAGATGGAGTCATTCAACAAGTTGGTTCGCCTAAAGAAGTATATGAAAAACCAGAAAATGTGTTTGTCGGCGGCTTTATTGGTTCCCCGGCGATGAATTTCTTTAGTGGTAAACTTGAAGATGGCAAGTTTGTAATTGGAAAAACATCTGTTTTGGTTCCGGAAGGAAAAATGAAATTCCTTCGTGAGCAAGGCTATATCGGAAAGTCCATTATCCTAGGGATTCGTCCAGAAGATATCCATGATGAACCGGTTTTCATTGAAGCTTCTTCTGGAACAAAAATTACCGCTAATATTGATGTTGCCGAGTTAACTGGTGCCGAATTAATGGTCTACTCTGCTATTGGCGATCAAGATTTTGTCGCTCGACTTGATTCACGTGCCGATGTCAAACCAGGTGATAAATTAGACTTAGCCTTTGACTTAAACAAGGCCCACTTCTTTGATACCGATACAGAATTAAGAATCCGTCCGTAATACAAAATATTATAATTTTTAAAGCCTCCGTTTCTAATATATGGAGGCTTATTCTTTTATCAAAATTACTTCATCTTGATGGCAATTAGGGCAGCTGTATAGGTGCGGACACTTATCTCCTGATTTCGTATCAGGGTAATTATCCTCCATTTTCATTATATCAATTTCCATATACGGACTATAGTTATCATAAAAATCCATAATCCGGCCGCTTTCCAACATAGGTTCTCCACAATTGGTACATATTAAATAGACGTCCCGAAAACCATTACAGACTGGGCATACTGACATACACTTCACCCTTTTGATTATTAGATATCTTTAGTTTGTGTTAGTTTACCTGTGGTATGTAATGGAATAAATTACTAATCAATATCTCGAATAAGTCTTCAAGATATAATCATAATAAAGATTACAAAGCAATAATTACACACGATGGATGAAACCAATCAGGTTAGTAAGCGGTGCACCTCAGGATCATCCAGCTAAAACAAAATATTTAGTATGAGGAAACAATCATAATATGGGTTAGGCCAAGGCGGCAATCATATGGTTCAATTCCATACTGACCCCAAACTTATTAAGAGGAGTGTTATTCAACTATGGCTAGTAACAACAACTCTAATCAACTTGTAGTACCAGGCGTTCAACAAGCACTTGATCAAATGAAGTATGAAATTGCTACAGAATTTGGCGTAAACCTTGGTGCTGATACAACTTCACGTGCAAATGGTTCTGTCGGAGGAGAAATTACAAAGCGTCTTGTTCAAATGGCTGAATCTCAACTTGGCGGGTTTAAACATTAATTTTTAACAAACCCACTTATACAACAAATAAATAATATGGCTTAGCCCCCTCCTTCAGCGGAGGGGGCTTTCCATGTCAATAATCCGGATGGTAGGAGAGATGTCTTTGTTAAATCATGTTTTCAGGTTTAATCCATTGGTTAAATTGTTCCCTCGTTACAAAGCCGGTTTTAATAGCTGCTTCCTTTAACGTGCTGTTTTCAATAAAAGCCATTTTTGCTATTTGTGCCGCTTTTTCATAGCCAATATGGGGATTTAACGCCGTCACCAGCATCAAAGATTGTTCCACATGTCTTTTGATTACTTCTTCGTTAGCCTCAATACCTACTGCACAATTATTATTAAATGATCTCATTCCATCAGCAAGAAGCCTGATGGATTGGATAAGATTATAAATAATAACTGGTTTATATACATTTAACTCAAAATTTCCCTGGCTAGCTGCAAACCCAATAGTTGCGTCATTACCAAAAACTTGGCATACCACCATCGTTAACGCTTCACTTTGCGTTGGATTTACTTTTCCAGGCATAATAGAGCTTCCGGGCTCATTCGCAGGAATGCTTATTTCGCCAATCCCACTGCGTGGTCCGCTTGCCAGCCAGCGGACATCATTAGCCATTTTCATTAAATCGGCTGCTAATGCTTTTAAGGAACCATGGACATAAACAATTTCATCATGACTTGTTAAGGCGTGAAATTTATTTTCTGATGACCGGAATGGATAGCCGGTTAGAGTAGAAATTTGATCAGCTACCTTTGCTCCAAACTGTGGGTCGGCATTGATTCCCGTACCTACTGCAGTACCTCCTATGGCCAAATCGAGTAGATATTTGCTTGCTTCAATAATCATTCTTTCATTTTTTTCAAGCATTGCCCTCCAACCGCTTATTTCTTGTCCAACTGTCAGTGGAGTTGCATCCTGTAAATGTGTTCTCCCTATTTTTACAATGTTTGAAAAAGCTATCTCTTTTTCAAGCAGTGTGTGTTTAAGTACACGAATGGCAGGAAGCAGGTCTTCTGTTACTTTTTTATAGGCAGCAATATGCATCGCCGTTGGAAAGGTATCGTTGGAGCTTTGCGACATGTTGACATCATCATTAGGGTGGATTTTTTCAGCACCCGCCTGCTCCTTTAGCCATTCGTTTGCTCGGTTGGCAATTACCTCATTTACGTTCATATTGGACTGTGTACCGCTGCCGGTTTGCCAGACTGCTAATGGAAAATGTTCGTCAAAATCTCCGCTATGGATTTGATCACACACTTTTATAATGGCCACCATTTTTGCTTCACTTAGTTTTCCTAATTGTTGATTGACAATTGCTGCAGATTTTTTAATATAAGCTAGGCCATATATAAGCTCGAGAGGCATTTTTTCGGTACCAATTTTAAAGTTCTCCTTGCTCCGTTGTGTTTGTGCCCCCCAATATTTTTCTGCTAGGACACTCACCTCACCAAGTGTATCTTTCTCTACTCTAAAATTTTCCAAGAGTGTTTCACCTCATTTATTTGAACTACTTCAATATATATACCCATTTCTAACCATTTTATTAATTCAATGCGAAAATGGCGATTAAGGCCATTTACTATTTTAGATATATAATAAATTAAGTTCCAACCCAACATAATTAGGCGGAGTGCCCAAAGTTGAGCCTGGATATTCAAACCGAGTAAATACCTACGTAGAACCCTTCTACTTCGACTTTAATGGTTTCGCCATTTTCATCGTTGAAATAAAAAAACTGCAGACATTTGTCTGCAGCCTATGCTTTATAGATTGTATATCCGATATAATAAGAGAGGATTAAAAAGCTACCGATTAAAAGTACAATTGAATAATCACCCATATACATCCCACCCCATATTAAATTTTAATACTTAAACATTTTAAAGTTATCATAAGAGGTAGGATTAACAAGTGATAGAAATTACACCTTAGTTACCAAGGAGTGAATTTTTTGTGAACATTTGCCTTTTTGGGGCAACAGGAAGAGTAGGTTCAGTAATTTTGGAAAATGCTTTAACCAATCACCTTACTGTCCAAACCTTAGTGCGAGATGCGAAAAAACTAAACCAAGACGCTGCAGAGCTTACAGTTAAAGAAGGTAATGTCTTACAAGAAAAGGATATTGCTAATTGCATAAAAGGTGCTGATGTGGTGGTCAGTGCGTTAAATACTGATGGAAGCACAACTCTCTCAGATTCCATGCCCTTCATTATCAGCAATATGAAAAAATATGGACTTATCCGAATTATTACGATAGGTACAGCGGGAATCCTGCAGGCTCGTTCCGCACCACATTTATACCGCTTCCAATCGGCAGAATCCAGACGTAAAAGTACTAAGGATGCCGAAGAGCATTTAAAAGCTTATTTATTATTAAAGGATTCGGGGCTTGATTGGACCATCGTTTGTCCAACCTATTTGCCTGCCGGTGAAAGAATTGGCACTTATCGATACGAAAAGGACTTTCTCCCTGAAACTCCTTCCTCCATTTCGATTTATGACACTGGTGACTTCGCCTTCAGGCAGCTATTTTCCGATGAATTTATTGGTTCAAGAGTGGGCCTTACCTATTAAGCGCAACTTATCAGCGATTTTAATGGTTTTTTCAGCGAATCTGATCCTTTTATCAGCGAATCCAAAATAAGAATATATATTTCAAATAACGATCGAGCAGAACAAAAAAAGCTGGCCCTTCTAACTTTTCGTTAAAAGGGCCACCTCTTATACTATCCTGCTAATTCATTACTGCCCTGTTGCAGCTGATACATCTGATAATACTTCCCATTTGAAGCCATCAATTCATCATGTGTTCCTCTTTCAACAATTGTCCCGCGATCCAATACCAGAATTTGATCAGCATTGCGAATCGTCGATAGACGGTGAGCGATGATAAACGTTGTTCGGCCCTTCTTTAAGACATCCATCGCCTCCTGAATTACTGCTTCCGTTTCAGTATCAATACTGGAGGTGGCTTCATCAAGTATTAGGATCGCTGGATTAAAGGCAAGGGCCCGGGCAAATGAGATAAGCTGACGCTGCCCGCTTGAAAGCGTACTCCCCTTTTCGATTACCGGTTCATCATAACCATTCTCTAAATTCTTAAATACCTTTTCCGCGCCAACATCTTTTAATGCCTGCTCCACTTTATCCCTGGTTATAGAAGGATCGTCAAGGCTTACATTGGAGGCAATTGTCCCAGTAAATAAATATGGATCCTGTAAAACAATACCCATATGATTGCGAATCGTTTGCCGCGGGATACTTTCGATATCTTTTCCATCAATCATAATTTTTCCCTTTTGACAGTCATAAAAGCGGAAAAGCAAATTCATAATCGAACTTTTTCCAGAGCCAGTGTGCCCAACTAGGGCTACTGTTTCGCCATGTTTTGCTTCGAAATCGATATTCTTTAGAACATATTCTCCCTCTTTATAGCCGAAAGAAACATGATCAAAGGTAACATTCCCTTTAAAGCGAGAAATCCTCTCATTACTGACATTTTCCCCAGGTTCATCCATCAACTTGAACACCCGCTCACCAGCGACGAGTGCCTGCTCCAAATTGGCCAATTGATTGACAATTCCTTGAACCGGCTGGAATAGACGGTTGATATAATCAACAAAGGCATAGAGCATTCCAAGTGAGATGACGTTAGCAGGTAGAAGCGCTTGCCCGCCGAAATACCAAATGAAGGCCACAAAAATTAGATTTCTTAAGATTCCCACTAGGTTATGGGAGGTTAAAGCATTTAAACTTAACATCTTGTTTTGATACTTAAAATGTTCATGGTTAAGCTTTTCAAATTCTTGTTTAGATTCCTTTTCCCTGCTGAAGGATTGAATAATACTCATCCCTTGGATGGATTCGTTGATCATCGCATTAATGTCACTATTTCGGGAACGAATGACTCGATTGTATTTCGAAGCAAATTTACGATAAACCAACATCCAAGCATAAAGGATTGGCAATAACAATAAACAGATAGCCGCAAGCTTCACATTCAAGATAAACAGAGCCACATAAATCCCGGTTATATAGATCGCACTAGTAAAAAAGGTGGCGAGCACGGTAACATAAAGCTCTCGGATGGCTTCCGTATCATTGGTAATCCTCGCCACAACTTTACCGGCAGGGAGATTATCAAAATAGTTAATCGGCAGCCGCTGGATATGCCCGAAAATATCTTCACGCATTTTTTGAATGATACGGTTAGCTGATTTTTGTAGGAGAAAACGTTCTCCATATTGAAAAAATGCTGATATCACCAATAATCCAAAATAAATAGCTAACAATTGAAAAATACCGGGAATTTCCGGTTGATAAAAGGTTAACAGCTCCGTTCCCTTTAGGACAACCGCATGATATTCCGCTTCCTCTGATCCTTTTTTAACCGTTAACATTCCTGCTTGAAAGCTTCTTTGTCCATCGAATTTAAGCTCTTGATCAACAAAAACAAATTTTGCACCTACTTGCAGAATGCGAATTGGTTTCCCCTTTCGTTCAGAACTAGCAAAATACTTTTCTCTTTTATAATACTTCTTGTTAAATTCTACCGCTTTATTCCCGTTTGTCGTTTCATACCAAACAGACTCAATCCCTAAAATATGCTGATCAATAATATTTTTCGCAATAAACGGTCCAGCCAGATCGCTTACCACAGAGATGGTCAGCATGAATAAGGCCGCGATAATAATTTTTTTATAAGCTAATGCATACTTGACTAAGCGCCTCCCGGTTGTCATGCTGTCACCTCATCTTCCACGTTATTTTCAACCTGCTGTCGTAAAAATTGTTCCTTATACCATCCATTTTGCTCCAGCAATTGTTCATGTGTGCCTGCTTCAATAATTCTTCCTTCATCAAGAACAATAATATGGTCGGCATGCTGCACAGCTGACATCCGATGCGTCGTAATGATCGTCGTTTTGTCATCCCTTACTTCGCGGATATTATCAATAATTACTTTCTCTGTCTTAGCATCAACCGCTGATAAGGAATCATCGAGAATAAGAATTTCAGGATTTTTTATCAGCGCACGCGCAATCGAAATTCTTTGCTTTTGCCCCCCAGATAGAGCCACTCCCTTTTCACCAACCAGTGTGCCTAACCCTTCAGGAAGCATTTCTAAATCCTTGCGAAAGGCAGCAAGATCGATTGCCTTGTCTAACTCTTCGTCGCTTGCCTCTTGTTTCCCAAAAAGAATATTTTCTTTCACGCTCCTGGAAAACAGCACATGATCTTGCGGAACATAACCAATCCAACTGCGAACCTGGGTTAAGGTCTGCTCTTCGATGGATACTCCACCAATGGATAAATCCCCAATACCAAGAGGGTATTGCCTCAATAACTGTTTAATGAATGTTGTTTTCCCACTGCCGGTTTTACCGACAATTCCAAGTGTCTGACCTTGAAGAAGCCGAACATTTACATTTTCTAGATTATCAGTTTTTGAAGTTGGATAGCGGAAGGTTACCTTAGCATAATCAATGCTATCGGCAGTCGAGACTTCCACCGGTTGTTTGGGATTAGCGACTTCTTCCTTATAGGAAAGTGTGGCATTGACCCGGTCCAGTGACGCATTTCCCCGCTGCATCACATTGATTAACTCACCAATGGCAAACATCGGCCAAATCAGCATCCCTAAATAAACATTGAAGGAAACAAGATTTCCTAATGTGATTGCCTGGTGAAAAACTAAATAAGCACCATAGCCAAGGCCAATTAAGTAGCTTATTCCAACTAACACCTTGATGGTTGGATCGAATAAAGAGTCGATTCTTGCTACTTTAATATTCTTGTTGTAAACATCTTCGGTTAACTGATGAAACCGATTGCCGTCAGCCTTTTCTTGCACATAGGCACGAATAACCCTAACACCTGCCACAGACTCAAGCACCCGGTCATTTAACTCCCCAAATGCATCCTGAGCTTCCATAAAGCGAGTGTGTATTCTCTTGCCATAGATTTTCATTAAAACAGCCATAATGGGCAGTGGAATAATTGCAGCCAACGTCAGCTTCCAGCTAATAAAAATTCCCATTGTCACTAGCAACGTCATCATCCAAATACTTGAATCAACGAGTGTTAAAATCCCAAATCCTGCTGTAATCGAAATTGCTTTTAAATCGTTTGTCGCCCGGGCCATTAAATCCCCAGTTCGATTTTTTTCATAAAAGGCGGGGGTCATTTTTAAAAGGTGCCTCACAAACCGCGATCGCAGTTTTCTTTCTACTAGAAAAGCTCCCCCAAATAATTGATGCTGCCATACATAGGTAATACCATAGGATGAAATCATGATTACCAATAAATACGCTAAATAGTGGAATATTTTATTTTCCGTTATCGCACCGACATGAATATCATCAATCGCCATTCCTATTAATTTTGGCGGCAGAACATCCAATATTCCAACTATAATTAATAAGGATATGGCGATGGCATATCGCTTCCAATTTTCTCTAAAAAACCAGCTTAACTTTTTTAACACCGAAAACATCGTCGTTATTCCCCTTTCTGTTTAAACTATCCGCCTTCGAGAGCTCCATTTGTGTGTGCAAGTTTAACCTCAGGTTTCATAAACATTGAACGTTCCTCCTTTTACTTTAAACATGTAAAAAAAGAGACATACCGCTAAAGTGCGGTATATCTCCCCAAAAAAAGAGACAAAAAAACACACGTTACGTATCAAAAAAGAACGTAACCTGTGTAATGTCATTTTTGCCATTAACGCATGAAAAGAATTAAAAAGAAAGCTTTTTAGGACAGGTTACATTCCAGTATTCAATTTTTAAACAAGCATTATTCAATACAATCATCTCGTAACCCTCCATTTCCTTTTTTTTCTTACTTTGTAAGATTATCATCTGTTTATTTAAAAGTCAATTCCCATTTTTCAGAATCATTCTGCCCAAACTGCCGTTCCATAGGCGATAATTTCTGATGCCCCTTGCATAACAGAGCTGGATTGTAAGCGCATGCCGACGATGGCATTCGCACCTAATTCTCTTGCTTCGTCTGTCATTCGGTCGATTGCCTTTTGTCTAGCTTCATTTAACATTTCGGTATATTCCTTAATCTCTCCACCGACAATCGTCTTCAAACCGGCTAATAGATCTTTGCCAATATGTTTAGATTGCACCGTACTCCCTTTTACAAAGCCAACAAGTTCTTTTATTTCCTTGCCAGGAATGCTATCAGTGGTAACTATCATCATCATTTGGATCCTCCACTTTTTTATTTTTTTTATGCAAAATTTTTCTTACAAAAATTAAGTAAAATAGTGTTGGCATTGGTGCTTGGATAAGTCCCACTATCCCCCAAAGCCAATAGTTATGGCTTCGTTTCCGTGCATCCAAAAATAAATATATGCTTTGCAATAGCAAAATAGAGACAACAACAATGATTGTGAATAATGGATGCTCCTTAATCATATATGATTCGCCTTCTTCAATAACCGAACACTTGTGTATACCACGATAAAGATGGTGGTGATGATTTGCACAAGAATAAAAATTGCCGGCATCTGATAAAGAGAAATAATCATCCCACTTAAAATGATGAATGCGACAATAAAAAAGACCGATAAATCGCTGATTAATTTTTTCTTTTTGTTCTGCTGCTCTTTGATAACCATTTGTTCAAACCATTGTAAATTGGGCGTATAGACAGGGAATTGATCAATCCTTTGTAATCCTTCTTGCAGCTCGTGAATAGCATCAAAGTCTTGTTTATTTTGTTGTTCGCTGTTCAGAATAACGACTTTCTGTTTCTTCACCCAGCTTCAGCTCCCTTCTTACTGACTTTATTCCGTTATGCACTCTTGATTTAACCGTTCCAGTAGAAATTTTCATCCATTCGCCAATTTCTTCGTAGGAGTAACCATAATAATGCTTCAAAATGATAGGAATTCGGACGTCCTCCGGTAATTTCCCAAGTGCCTCAAGGCAATCATTCCATTCTTCATTTCTGCTTTCAAAATGCCATTTCAACTTACGGTATACTTCCTCTTGTCCCTGCCAGTTTTTTTCTCGCTTCTTTTTTCGGCATTGGTCAATGTATGTATTGGTCGCAATTGAAACAAGCCATGTGGAAAATTTACTTTGACCATTATATAGGTGAATCTTTTGAACGCATTTCGCCATTGTCTCCTGTGCTAATTCTTCAGCTGTATCGGGATTCATTGTAATTTTCATTAAATATTTTACAAGGAATGGATAATTTTCTTTAAACAACATGGCAAAAGCAAGATGATCCCCTTTTTTCGCATTTTTAATCAATGCATCCATTCGACAATTGCCCTCTCTTTCCCCATCAACCTTGCTTTTCTCTTTTATTTATTTAGACGAATGAAACTCCAATTCGTTCATCCTAATTTTATTTTACCTTTAAATATCATTTTTTTTTAGAAAAATGTCATTAAATATACATTCATTTATTTCAGCTTATTGACATTTTTTATAAAATTAAACTGATGTAAAAATTATGTTAGTTCAACGGTTTAGTTTTATGATTTTGAAATACAGAAAGGAAGTGCTCTATGGCTTATAAGCCTCGAAAAGAACGGGAAGAAATAACAATATTAAGAAGCTTAAACACTAGAATGAATTTGCCTGAAGAAGACAAATGGAACTATTTGAATCTGAAAAAAGGTTTTGAAGGGGAAGTGATGTTCGATTCCTTAACGGAAAAGCTTCAGAGTGGATGTTACGTAAAAAAAGGCACAGAACAATGGTCCGTGCCTTTCGTTTATTAATGTTCTTTCCCTTTCCCTTTTCCTTTTCCTTTTCCCTTTTCTTTATTCTTCTTATCCCATTTTTCCTTTTGTTTATTCCACTTCTCCTCCCACTTTTGAACCTCATTATTAAATTTCTTTTGAAAATTACTAAGGTTCTTTTCTTCTTCTTCCTTTTTTCGCTTTTCAATTAATGAAGAGATATGCTGTACATGAAAGCTTTGGTTTGGAGAGTTTTTTAGAGCATCCTTCATCACTTCACGGAAGATAACAGCCGAACCTGTGCCGCTCGTAGGATTTATATAATGCTCGGCATCCGTTATATCATAACCAACCCAGAAAGATCCCACTAGCTGTGGTGTGTAGCCAACAAACCATTGATCCTTCAGCCCATTGATTCCTTTAATCGGAACCTGGGTAGAACCTGTTTTACCTGCCGTTTCCCGGCCAGGAATTTGTGCTGCTTTTCCGGTACCTTGTTCGACAACACCCAGCAGCATCGTTGTCATATTGTCAGTGACTGCTTTGGTCGTCACCCGCTCTTTTTTGGTCTTCCACTCAGCGACAACCTGGCCATTTGCATCGTTGATTTTTTTAATCACATGCGTTTCTACTCGTACACCGTTATTAGGAAAAACAGAAAAAGCTTCTGCCATATCAATTGGCGATACTCCTTTATGCAAGCCACCCAGAGCAATTGATAAACTACGGTCAGCCTTATCCAAGGTCATGCCAAACCGGTTAACGGCATCTAATCCTTTTTCAATTCCCAGTTCATTTAACAGCCAGACTGCTGATACATTTTTCGATTCCTTTACTGCATCATACATCGGTACTTCGCCTTCATATTGATGATTATAATTGCTAGGTTCATAATCGCCGAATTTCATCGGCTCGTCCTTTAACATATCAGTAATTTTCCAGCCCTCTTCAAGTGCCGGGGTATACACAGCTAATGGCTTGAACGATGACCCTGGCTGTGCCTTTAACTGCGATGCTCGGTTATAGCCCCTAAAAGTATGATCCCCTCTACCGCCAACAAGAGCCCTTACCCCACCTGATTTAGGGTCAACTAAAACTCCCCCGCTTTGCACAAGCCGGTCATTTCCTTTTGGGAATAAGGCATCATTTTGATACGTCTTCTCCATTGCCGCTTGCATGGAAGGATCAAGTTCGGTATAGATTTGATAGCCGCCTGTTAATAATTCATCTTGAGATAACCCGTACTGTTTTATGGCCTCATCTAATACTTGGTCAACATAATAAGGAAATTTACCACGGAACGGGTCACCGCCCTTGTCATCGAGAACAACCTTTTCATTCTTTGCCTTTTCAACTTGCTGTTTTGTAATAAAGCCTTGCTCGTTCATTTTAGCTAGCACAAGGTTTCTTCTTTCGGTTGCCTTTTCCATATGTTCATAAGGATTTAAGGCAGAAGGAGCTTTGATTAATCCCGCCAATAAGGCGGACTCGCTTATGGTAAGGTCTTTAACCTCTTTTGCAAAATATTTACTTGCGGCTTGTTTAATTCCATATGCACCATTCCCAAAATAAATTTGATTTAAATACATCTGAAGGATTTCCTGTTTCGTATACTCCCGTTCAACTGCTAATGCTAAAAAAACTTCCTCCAATTTCCTTTTCAATGTTTTTTCCGAAGTAAGTATCGTATTTTTCGTTAATTGTTGTGTGATAGTACTACCACCTTCGACCATCCCACCAGCCTTTAGGTCGCGGAGGAGAGCCCTAGATGTACCAATTAAATCAACACCGCTATGTTGATAAAAACGATGATCCTCAATGGCAATGATGGCATTTTTCATTGAATCAGGTACTTCCTTGATTGAAACTCCTTCATTCTTATTCGCAGATACTTTGCTTGCTACCTCCCCATTTACGTCATAAAAAACCGTTGGCTGGGGAAGCTCATTTTTCAGTTCTGATATATCTGCATCCTTGGAAAGATAATAAAGAAGTCCAAAGAAACTTAGAATCATAATCAACACAGTTAACACCAAAACTTGGAGTAAATGCCACTTTTTCCAGTTCTTAAAGAATTTGAGTACAGCTAATTTTTTCATTGTGCCTCCTAAGATATGATAATGCGTAAGGAAAGGATATCCAAACGGCCGATTATCTTTACCAGGTATAATTTTCGATGAATGGCTAGATTTTATGACTATACAAGGAAAACTGACTGAAAACATAAAGTGCGTTTTACGCCTCCAACAATTATAGTGGAAATAGAAAACATCCAAATAACTAAGCTTCCATAATAAATGGGATGTGAACAGAGTTACGCTTTACTTAATTCGTCGGACTTACTGTATATTTTTCACTATGATTGGATTTGCTGATTCGTTGGGTGCTTAGCCCCTTTTCAATACAAAAGACAGGCCTCGTAGCCCGTCTTTTCAAATTTCTTCTATTATAAACCTTTGGTCAATTCTTTAAAGCGCTGCTTTGTCATCTTTTCATCAAAGCTGCTGTAAATCCGATAATTTCTTTCATCTAATATCCGAAAATGTTTGCTTAGAATATTTTGCTGGAGAATAAATCCACTTTTCTTCGAAATCGCTTTCCACCATATCCGGCCGCCAAGTGTTTTCATCTTACGATAATCAATACCTTCCCTAGCAACCGTTTCCAACACTTCTAAGGGCTCGTTTCCAAATAAAAATTGAACTGTTTCCGTTTCCCGAAAAAGAGCACAAATTGCAACAACAGTAGACCAATTGGCCAGAACTCTTCCCTTCTCAATTTGCACAAGCGTTTTCTTGGAGACACCAATGATATCTGCCATTTTATCCTGCGTATAACCTGCTTCTGTCCGGATCAGACGAAGCTTTTCAGAAACCTGCATGATAATTTCATCTCTGGTCACGTTTTAGCCCTTCTTTCAATCGCTTCTAGTGTAATTTTACACAAGTTCCTCGACTTTTAAAAGTAATTAAGCCTATTTAAAGCAAAAAACTACTATCGTCTTAAGATAGCAGTTTTTTACGAGACATTTATTTCAATTTCGGTGGAATAGCGCATTGGCTTGAGCATGAATTTTTCAAGTCGCAGGCGGCACATTTTCCCTTTTTGGATTTATTAATAAATTTCACAAAATGCCAAATCGCGTAACCAAAGATAGCAACACCTATCAGAACACTGGCAATCATTTACTCCACCTCTTTTATAAATTAGACCCATCCGAACAGCTTGCCGCCTTGATAGATAATTAAGGATAAAATATAGGCAATGGCAAACGCATAAATCATCGAAAAAGCTGTCCACTTTTTAGAGTTTGTTTCTTTATAAATTGTTGCTACTGTTGCCAGGCATGGAATATATAACAAAATAAAAACCATGAAACTATAGGCAGAAAGCGGGGTATAATAATTAGCTAACAATCCTTGTAGGCTGGCATCATTCGGAACAAAATAAATAATATTCATCGTCGAAATAATCGCTTCTTTTGCAAGGAAGCCAGTAATTAACGAAGCCGTTGCCTGCCAAGTACCAAATCCAATTGGTGCAAAAATTGGTGCTATGACATTTCCGATCTTAGCTAAAAAGCTGTGATCCATATCCACATTTAAACCACCAGGACCAGCGTAGGATAAAAGCCAAATAAAGACAGAACCCGCAAAAATAAATGTCCCAGCCTTTCTGACAAACCCTTTCCCTTTATCCCAAGTACTTCTCCAAAGTGATTGAAACTGTGGAAGTCGATATGGCGGCAGTTCAATTACAAATAAGGATGTTTCCGATTTTAGGATGGTAGTAGAAAATATTTTTGCCAAGATTAAAGCAACAACGATCCCAAGAACATAGAGGCTAAGGACAATGAATGCTTTGTTCCCAGCAAAAAAGGCACCGACAAATAAAGCATAGACTGGTAAACGGGCTGAGCAGGACATTAACGGCGTCAGCAGAATCGTTAATAACCTTTCTCTTGGGGTCTCAATTGTTCTGGCTGCCATTATTCCCGGTACATTACAACCGAAGCCAATCATCATCGGAATAAATGCTTTACCATTCAAGCCCACAGATTCCATGATTCTGTCCATTACCAAGGCGACACGTGCCATATAACCGGAATCTTCTAATAAGGAAATAAAGAAGAATAAAATGAAAATTTGCGGTACAAATACGAGAACACCACCAACCCCTGCAACTAATCCTTCAATAATTAATGCATGGATAAAAGCAGATGCATGAATAGCGTTTAACACTGTTTCAAACCCGTTGGTAACTGGACCTGTTAAAAGGGCATCTAACGCATCCGACAACGGCGTTCCTAACCAATCAAAGGTAAGCATAAACATTAAATACATAAGCAATAAGAAAATAGGCATCCCAAGATAACGATTCGTTACAATGCTATCAATTTTTTCAGAAAGAGGAATTATCGAATTACTTTTTCTTGCTACGTCAGCAACGATATTCTCTATGACTTCTTTTCTCTTTAAATAGATAAAGTTTGCTAATGATTTACTATCATATTGCTTCTGTAATTTCAATTCCAGGTTTGCCTTAATTGCATTCAGCTTTTGAGGGTCTGCAATACTATTAACATAGTTTTTAACATATTCATTACCTTCAAAATATTGAATCGCCAAAAAGCGTTCAGAATGACTAGTTTTCCCCTTTAGTTCACCTGTCAGTGTTGTTACAGCTTCCTCAACCTCTTTTCCATAATAAACGAGGTTCTTTTTCGTTGGCTGCATCGATTTGGTTGCGATCACATCGACAAGCTTATCGCAGCCCTTTCCACTTCTGGCGACAACGGGGACGACAGGCACGCCGAGAATTTCTGAAAGCTTTGAAGAGTCTATATGAATCCCACGCTTATTTGCTACATCTATCATATTTAAACCGATAAGGGCTGGCTTTTCAAACTCAAGTAATTGGAGTGTTAAATGCAAATTACGTTCCAATTGTGAAGCATCTAATATATTTAGCAGACGATCTACGGATTCATTCAAAAAGAAAGAAGTGACAACCCCTTCATCCTTTGACAGCGGATTTAAGGTATACACACCAGGTAAATCAATTAAATGGCCAATATTATTTTTGAAAACGCCAACTTTCTTTTCAACTGTTACACCGCTCCAGTTCCCCACATACGCATAGGAACCTGTTAGATTATTAAACAATGAAGTTTTCCCGGTGTTGGGGTTTCCAATAAGAGCGATTTCCATTATATTCTCTCCACTTCAATCTGAACTGCTTCCCTGCGTCGGATTCCGACACACTGTCCGCAAGACTCAATCATAATTGGGCCGCCAAATGGCATGACACATTTCACACACACTTCTGATCCCTCTGTAATCCCTAAATCAAGTAATCGTCTTTGTACCAGGTTACCAACATGAGAAATATCAATAATCTTTCCCTTATCTCCTGCTTTTAACGATGCAACCATGTATATCACCCTATCTATGTTAATTGAGAATGATTATCTTTCTATATTAACAGTTTAACACTTTTTTATGGGAAAAAGCATACTTATTTTGTGACAAAAATACGAAAAAAAAGAAAAGCGATATGCTTCTCTTTTTCATCCCTTATTAATGTACTTGTAAAAACCTTTTTTTAGGCATTGAACTGATAACAAGAATGATCACAATAGCACTAATTACAAAGCTTGGAAGCATATAGGTTCCATTATATATCAGCGAGTAAATTGTAACCGGTTGTCCCTTAGGTGCGTAATTTCCGAAGAAAACAATACCAGAAACAACATGGCATAGATAGCGGAGCAAACTGCCAAAAAATGCTCCAAATATCGCATAAATCATCCATTTACCCTTTTTTCCTTCTGCAAGAGATTTTTGAATTTGACCTGCAAAAATCCCAGCTAAGCCAACAACTGAAAATGCGATAAAGTAATCGATGATACCTTGAACAATTGTATAAATTTGTGCGAATCCTAGAATGAATTGTAATAACCCTAGTAAAAAGCCTGTTAGTAGACCGCCTTTAATGCCCCAGCGGTATGCCATTAGGAAAATAGGCACCATTGCGATGGAAATAGATCCACCCTGTGGCCAAAATTTTGTCATTAAAAATCCCGATAAGAGGTCTAATAAATATGCCAGTGCTGTAAATACAGCGACCTCAGTAATAAATAGCGTATTACTTTTTTTTCTGTTCAATTCAGTGTCCCCCTCTATTTTGAAAACAAAAAAAAGCAATGCAAGACGAAAAGGATTGTCTGCATTGCTTTAATATCCGGCAAACCACATCCCTACGCTAGTGTTACCTAACAGGTTCATAGGGTCAGAACTCGAACGTTCACTCTCAGCCGCCTAAAGCAGCTCCCCCTGTGGAAGTATTCAATTGTTTCCATATCGAATATACAATTGTTTTATCACTTTGACAAGGAAAATACTACATTCGTGTTGAAAACCTATGATTTTCTTTTAACATAAGAGGGACTACTTGCCAGATGATTCACGAAATACTCAGAAAAATTTTTATTTCAATTATAAAGGATTTTGTTCATTATAAGCGAATTAGTTTGTATTCAAGGTTGGTCAGGAGGTTATCATGTTTACAGAAAAACAAACTGAAATGCTTGCTTTTTTTGATCATAATAAAGAGGCAATATTACATGAATGGAGAAATTCATTTCTCTTTACTGAAGCAGAACCGTATAAAGAAAAAATCCGCGTATATGCTGAAGCTCTTTTTAACGTAATATTAACTATGCATAGGATGAATGACCAGGAGCTTTTAGCTGTGCTTGAAAAACTTGCGATAGAAATATCTGGTGAAAGAGTTATCGCTGATATTAACATTGGCGACTTTGTTTATAATGTTAATTTAGGCAGAACTGTTTTATGGAGTTATTTTAGTAAATCCAGAATTCCTTGGTCGGAGATACATGAATCAATGAACAGAATCAATTTCTGTTTCGATAAATTTCTTTTTTTTGCAGTCTCTCATTATACAGAGGAAAAAAACAAAATCATTGAGGAAAAGACAATATTCATCGACTCGACTCATCAGGATCGGTTAACACTTCTTGGACAAATGACGTCAAGCTTCATTCATGAATTTAGGAATCCACTCACTTCTGTTCAGGGATTTATTCAATTACTGAAAGCTGATTATCCAAATATGCGATATTTAGACATTATTTCGAGTGAGTTAGACCAACTAAATTTTCGAATTTCACAGTTTTTACTTTTGTCCAAAAAAGAATTAATCGGTAAGGAAAAAGAATATTTCAAATTAAATAAGCTAATTAGTGATGTATTAAACTTTCTATACCCAAGTATATTAGATGGTAAAGTGAAAATAACAATGGATTTAAGTAATGATTTTACACTCCATGGGTACGCTGATGAAATTAGACAAGTATTCATTAATATTATTTTTAACGCTATTGATGTTCTCAATCACCATGTGAATGAGAATCCAACGATTGAAATTGTTAGCTTTTTAGAAAATAATCAGAAAGTCTCCATTAATATTTCTAATAATGGACCGATAATTCCATCAGAACTGCAACAAACCATATTTGAGCCATTTTTCACCACTAAAAAACTCGGCACAGGTCTTGGGTTATTTGTCTGTAAAGAAATTATTGAAAAACATAAAGGGAGCTTGTCTTGTGATTCTAAACCTGAAAAAACCACCTTTTCGCTGACACTCCCTCTCGCTACAGTGTCAAAATAGCATGAATAAACTTGTTTAGAAAATCCCTGCTTTAATAAGGCAAGGATTTTCTTTTTTTCTTCCTTAGAAACCTTCCGAAAAAGTTTTTTTGGCATATGATGTACTAAAAATTTTTTCGGGAGAATAGGCCTATGTTTACATTAAAAGTTGATCACGATATTGAACTTCAATTGTTAGAACGACATCATGCCTTTAATCTGTTTCAGCTTGTTGAAGAAAACCGTGATCATTTACGTGAGTGGATGCCATGGGTGGATAGTATGAACAGCCTTTATCAGTTTGAATCCATCATACCAGTTTGGCTAACACAATTTGCAGAGAATAGTGCTCTTAATGTCGGGATTCTTTACAAAGGGGACCTAGTTGGTTCGATTGGGTTAAATCAAATGGATTGGTACAACAGTACAACAAGCATTGGCTATTATCTTGCCAAAAAAGCAGAAGGTCACGGTGTAATCACCCGTTCGGTTCAAGCCTTGTTAAACTATTGTTTTTTTCAATTAGGATTAAACCGTGTCGAAATTCGTTGTGGGGTTAAAAATAAGAAAAGCCAAGCGATTCCGGAAAGACTAGGTTTTGTTAAAGAAGGGATAATAAGAGATGGTGAACAATTAAACGGCCGCTTTCACAATCTTATCGTTTACAGCATGTTGGCTCGTGAATGGAAAGGAACTAAGAGAAAATAAGTTTTCAAAAATAAAGGATTCCTTTGTGCTGCCAATTGGCAGCTTTTTTTAATATTTTATTAAATTTGCTCATTGGGTCTATTTTTGGAATAATAAATTTTTACATTCTGCAATTATAAAGTGAACTGTAAGGTAATAATGAGACAAAGAGTAATTTTGTAAGTGAGGTGGCATACCTTACCGTTAGTAAGGGAACCGATGATTTGGATGAATGTTGTCATAATTGTGCTCTTAATTGCTTTTACTGCATTTTTTGTTGCATCAGAGTTTGCAATTGTTAGAGTGCGTTCAACGAGAATTGATCAATTACTGTTGGAAGGAAACAAACAAGCCGAGTCGGCCAAAAAAGTCATATCCAATATGGATGGATACTTATCCGCCACACAAGTAGGAATTACGATTACTTCCTTAATATTAGGATGGCGCGGAGAGTCAACCATTCGCGAACTGTTGAATCCTCTATTTAAATGGATTCAATTACCATTTTCATTAAATCAGATTATCTCGTTTATTTTAGCCTTTACAATTATAACTTTTTTCAATGTTGTCATTGGAGAATTAGCTCCAAAAACGTTTGCGATTCAAAAGGCTGAAGAAATAATCCTGCTTTTTTCACCACCGCTAATATTCTTTTATCGGATGATGTATCCGTTTATCTGGGTTCTTAATCGTTCGGCCCGTTTTATCACTAGTCTGTTCGGAATTAAACCCGTTTCTGAACAGGATATGGTTCTTTCTGAGGAAGAATTGCGGATGATTCTCTCGCAAAGTTATGAAAGCGGAGAAATAAATCATTCTGAATACAACTATATGAATAAAATATTTGAATTTGATGACCGCATTGCTAAAGAAATCATGGTTCCGCGAACAGAGGTGATTACGCTTCCAAAGGATGCAGAACTTGAAGAAATTATCGAAATGGTGAAGGAAGAAAAATATACCCGGTATCCTGTCATTGATGGTGACAAGGATACCATCTTAGGGATTGTTAATATTAAGGAGATTTTAACAGATTGTATTCAGCAAAAATGCACTGGTGAACAGCCGTTAATGTACTATTTAAAGCCAGTGATTCATGTAATTGAGACCATCCCTATTCAAGAACTGTTGGTTAAGCTGCAAAAAAACCGTTCTCACATGGCTGTTCTCTCAGACGAATATGGTGGCACTGCAGGAATTGTGACTGTCGAAGATATTCTCGAAGAAATAGTTGGTGAAATTCGTGATGAATTTGACCTTGATGAGCTTCCTTTAATACAAAAAATAGGTGAAGATCACTTTATCTTGGATGGAAAGGTCCTCATAAGTGAAGTCAACGACCTTTTAGGGACAACACTTGAAGAAGCTGATGTAGATACAATTGGCGGCTGGTTCTTAACGCAAAAGTTTGATGTACATAAAGGCGATTCCATTGAAATAGACCGATTTATTTTTCAAATTGAGGAAATTGAAGGTCATCATATTTTGTATATTGGAGTAAGAAAAACTCCAACAAATAGCATCTCTTAAATAGGGGGCGTTATTTGTTGGAGTTTCTTTGTAATATTTTAAATTTTTATGTTCATACTTACGATTTATTTCCATAAAATGTTGATATCAAGTAATACACACTAACCAGAACGTTTGACTGTATGGTATAAAATCTTTATAATTATTGTTAATTTTATTTATTGTTGAGGTGGTATGATGGGGCTGTCTATCGAATTGGTGAAATAGCTGAAATAGCGAATGTGTCAAAACGAACAATTGACTATTACACGTCTATTGGCTTATTAAAGGCGAGACGCTCTAAGTCAAATTACCGCATTTATTCAGATGAAGCGTTAAATGATTTAAAGTTTATTGAAGAATGCAAGAGTCTGCACTTTCCATTAGACAAGATTAGAAGAAAACTAGAAATAAGAAAAGCGAAAAATATCCGTGATTCAGAAGTGGATAAACATGTTAAAGCTGTTACACAGCAGATGCAGCAGCTTCATCACGATTTATTGGATTTAATACCAATTCTTGAGAAATTGGATGAACAACAAAAAGAAAAGCTGACAAATAATCTAAGTCTTCTTAGGACTGCACTAATGAAATCTCTTTTGAATATCACGAGCTAATTTTTTTATTACACTGGGAGGTGACTCCTTACTCGTGTAAAAACGGGATAAGGGAATTTATTTGGACATATTTAACTTGGTTTTAATAGCCATTTTAATTGCTTTAACTGCTTTTTTTGTAGCTTCAGAATTTGCGATTGTTAAAATTAGAAGTTCAAGAATTGATCAGTTAATTGAAGAAGGAAATTCGAAAGCTATTTCAGTCAAAAAGGTAATTTCAAATTTAGATGAATACTTGTCTGCCTGTCAGCTAGGTATTACGATAACGGCTCTAGCTCTTGGGTGGATTGGGGAAAAGACCATTAAAGGTTTGCTTGCACCTCTTTTTGTTAAAATCAACATTCCCGAGAGTGCTACTCACCTATTATCTGTTGGAATTGCATTTGCAACCATCACGTTTTTACATGTTGTGGTTGGTGAGCTAGCACCTAAAACACTGGCCATTCAAAAAGCTGAATGGATTACCATGGCTGTGTCACGTCCGCTTATCTTTTTTTATAAGCTCATGTTCCCGTTTATTTGGGTTCTAAATGGGTCTGCACGGATTGTTTCTGGCATTTTTGGTTTAAAACCAGTTTCTGAAAATGAAATTGCTCATACAGAAGAAGAGCTGAGAATTATCCTATCTGAAAGTTATAAAAGTGGCGAAATTAACCAATCGGAGTTTAAGTATGTAAATAAAATTTTTGATTTTGATAATAGAATTGCGAAAGAAATTATGGTTCCAAGAACGGAAATTGTTTCAATGTCCAAGGAAGATACACTTGAAACCTTTCTAAAAGTTATCCGTGAAGAAAAATTCACCAGGTACCCAATCATTGACGGAGATAAGGATCATATTATCGGTCTTGTTAATATTAAAGAAATCATGACTGACCTAATTGGGAATGAAAAACTTTCCACAAGCAGCTTAGAAACCTATACTCGTCCCATTATAAGAGTAATAGAAACCATTCCAATCCATGATTTACTTGTAAAAATGCAAAAAGAGCAAATGCATATGGCGATATTAATGGATGAATATGGAGGGACCTCAGGACTTGTTACGGTAGAAGATATTCTTGAAGAAATTGTCGGTGAGATTCGCGATGAATTTGATATGGATGAAATTCCTGAGATTCGCAAGATTAAGGAAAATCATTATATTATTGATTCCAAGGTTTTAGTGAGTGAAGTCAATGATTTATTGGGAGTCGAAATTGATGATGAAGATGTGGATACAATTGGAGGCTGGATATTAACTGAGAATTACGAAGCAAAAGAAGGCGACATCCTTCTCCATGAATCCTATTCCTTTAAAATCCTCGATATGGAAGAGCATCATATTAAATATATTGAGGTCACGAAACATGCCATTGATGGTGAACCAATTTTCCAGCACATTGCTATGACCAAGTCAGAGGTATTATCATAAATACCCAATATTAAACAGACCGATTATTCGGTCTGTTTTTTTGAATGATTGAATAATGAAAAATTGAACATTTGTCCAATCAAAGTGGTCATTAATAACATATCCTGTTCATAAGGAGGGATGAATTATGAATCATGTAGCAGCTTTATTCTTAGCCTGTATTTTGGCTGGTTTTGCCTTAATTAAAATGCCTGTAGTTTCTTTTTTAGCTGGCCTATCATCAATTTTTCATGTTGTCGGAGTACTTGCCATTTTAGTATTTTCTTTTGCCTTGCTATACCTAGGCGTCAAAGCCCTATTCACAAAATTGTAAGCGTTTGCAACGCAGAGCTGTTCGATTACAGTAAAGGTCAGATTAGCAACAATCTGATCTTTTTTCTTTTTTTAAAGACAAGAGAATAGTCTCAATATCATTATCAAATTGAGGAAAAGCTTTAAAATATTTTAACATCACAGTGACCAATATGACTCGCTGTTCATGATCAGTCAAACCTAGATATACCCAACAAAAAAAGACTGCATTAATTTCCTACAGTCTCTGGTTCAAAATTATTTGGTTTTTAAAATGATGAGATCCTCTTCAGCTTTTGCTATTTTCACTAAATGTGAATCAAGACGGCGGTTAATATGTTGAATTTCACTGCTATGTGTGTTCTCGATACGCTGAAGTGAGTCTTTAATATCGGATAGGTCAATTTGGTTTACTGCTACCCTATGTTCAATGCTGTCAACCTTTTCTAATCTTGAAAGCCGTCTTTCTATATTTTCCAAAGTTGAATTAAATGTATGAATTAAACTTTTAATATCTTTAACATTTTCCGTTAGTTTTTCAAATTCCATCTCCATTATTAAAAGCTCCTTTAGCTAATTTATTTTATTTTATCACGGTTTTTACTATTAACATGTTACAAAAACAGCAACAATGAACATTTTTTGGTACAAAGTTTAAATTTTTCAAACTCTTAATCCATAGCCTCCACAGCCACACTGATCAATGAATTCGGTTTTGACTTTTTTAGGATATTTTTTCTTCTATTTAAGGTTGTAAATAGTCAGTTCATTATTGATATATTTCACACATGTGACCGTTTCGAAACAAAAATATGAACATCTTTAAAACTTATTCTATATAGATGAAGTCTGTGAATTATATCACAGGCAAAAGTCAAAGAAAGTTATAATCTCTTATCATAAGGAAATGGTGAATATGTCTAAATGATTTCTCGTTTTTAAATCCATTTCTATCGTTATGAATCATTATCAACTAGGAAAAGGTTGGTGTAAAATATGTTTATTTCTATCGATGAAAAGGCTAGTTTATGGTTTTCAAAAGAATTCGATATCATAAAACCGTTCAGCATACGGATGTTTCCGCAATATGCCGGATTTGGCGCAAAGCATAAAGGTTATAGCCTCGCTTTTTCTGCGGAGCAACCTGCTAATTTAGGATTCAAAAAGGAGTTAAATGGTATTACTTTCTTTGTTGAAGGTAATGATGTTTGGTTCTTTGAGGAAACGGAAACTTACTTATCTGTCGATGACCGCCTCGAAGAAATACATGTTATCTATAAGGAAAAATCAACCCAGCACTAAATTAGCACCAATAACAAAAAAATAAGGCATCCACTGTGAAAAAAGTGGATGCCTATTTGTATTTGTCTAATTATTGATTAATAAAAAAACAAGCCGGAGTGTATACCTCGGCTTGTTTCTATAAAAAAATTTAGTTTACTTGCTTACCTAAGGTTGGCGGCAATAATTTAGCTCCTTCAAAAGCTTTTCCAAGTTTTTCTTCGCCTTGTGCGAATGTAGCGTTCGCTGCATCAAGATTAGGTGTGTCCTTTTTCAATTCATCTGCCATTGCTTGGTAAGACGATGCATAATCTTTAAGTGCTGCTTCAAGGTCAGCTTTTTGATCCTTTAATCCTGCTGGAAATTGGGTATTAGTAAGCTCGGCAGCAACTGCAGCAGCTGATTCACTAGCTTTAGCTTTTTCGTCAGCAGTTGGCAGTTCTTCAGGTTTTGCATCAGGCTTTGATGCTTTATTTACATATGCGTTTAAATCAGCATCTTTTGCGTTAATTTTATTTCCAAGATCCATGTAAAATCTAACTAATTCCTTCTTAACATCCACTTTTGGAGCAACTGTTTCTTTTGGTGTTTCTTTCTTATCCGCCTTTGTATCATTATTACTTGAGCATGCTGTCAGACCAAAGACAAACGATACTGCTGTTAATAATACTAATAACTTTTTCATTTTCATTTTCCCCCAATTTCTCTTTATATTTCCTGTTTATTTTACAACATTTGATAAAAGGAAAAAAGTGTTAAATAATTTCGAAAATTGATTATTTTCTGACTTATATTAACAATTAGTAATAGATGAACTAATTAAAATTTTCCCATTATTACTATCCACCTCAAAACAATACGTATTACGAAAATAATGATGTATACATTATCCACCTTGTAAATTATATTATTCTGAAAATTAGCAATAAATTGTGAACTATGTTACAATAATGAAAGTTTTTGTATATAATGAAGATATAGCCTATTAATCTCTCTTCTCTAATCATTTCCACCTATTATCTGGTCCCATACTTTAAAAAGAAAGGGGTTGGACATCATAGAACATTTAAGGCCTCAAGTAGTTTGGTTCAATTTAACGTTTGATTTATCGGTAATCATAACAACGACCATTGCTACTATCATCGTTTTCCTCATTGCCTACTTTTTTACCCGAAATCCTACAACTAACACACCTAAAAAACGGCAAAATTTCATGGAATGGATTTTGGAGTTTGTTTCAGATATCATGAACAATTCCATCGGTGTTTCAAACAATTTATTTATTTTATCAACAGGTGTTTCTCTATTAATGTATTTATTTATTGCCAATCTTATGGGTGTCCCCTTCTCGATTATTACTGCTGAGGAGCAGTCTGTTGCTTGGTGGAAATCTCCTACTGCTGACGCACATGTAACCATGACCCTCGCCATTATGATTATCGTCTATACACACTTCATTGATATCCGTCTTCATGGATTCAAGCATTTCGTTCTTAGTTTTTTCAAACCGTTTAAAGTATTATTTCCTATCAATGCCATAGAACAACTGGCCACAACCTTAACATTAGGATTACGCTTGTTTGGAAATATTTACGCAGGAGAGATTATGCTCGCCCTGTTAGCCAATGCAGTAACCCATGGGTTTGTAGTAGCTCTTCTTACTTCTGTACCTATGTTGATCTGGCAGGCATTTTGTATTTTTATAGGAGCGATTCAGGCTTATATCTTTGTAACACTTACGATGGTTTACATTGCTCACCGTTTAACATAATATAGAAATGGAGTTGAAATGTTATGGGTGATTTCACTTTATTTGGTATTCCAATTTCTTTTGGTACGATGATTTATCAAGCTATTATTTTTACGATTCTTGTATTTATTTTAAAGAAGTTTGTTTTTAAAAAGCTGGTGAATATTCTGGATACAAGAAAACAACATATAGAAAATCAGCTGCAATTAACCGAAAAATACAAACTTGATGCCAAAAAAAATTTTGAAGCAAGTGAAGACATTCTTAAACAAGCAAGAGCAGACGCGAGAGAAATGATGAAGCATAATGAAAATGAGGCGAAATTAATTATTCAGGATGCTAAAGACATGGCCAAACAAATCCTTAAAGAAGCAAAAGAGGAAGCATTCCTTTCACGGTCTCGGTCCTTAACTCAAAACGGCCAAATAAAGGGGGCTTAATATATGAAACACAAGTTTACAAAATACTTAGGAAGAGTGTCAGAAAATCTTGAATTAGGGTTTGAAGAAAAATGGATTTATGTTCATTACACTAAAGGCTCGATCGAGAAAACAGCTTGCCTCTTGAAGAATGAAGAGAAATCAAATGAGGAATATCTCGAAGGTTTTTTTACAGAAAATCATGTATCTGAAGAAATGAAAAAAGAAATTAGGAAATTTCTTAAGAATGAAAAGAACCACAATGATACCCATTGGAATGAATTTACGACCTTTCTAATGAAAGCCCTTTCTTTAAATATGGTGTTTGGTATTACCATTGCGATATGTGTTTATGCTGGTTACAAGCTGGGGGCACTTTTGGATACACGGTTTGATATTTACCCCACTTTAACACTGATTGGTATCTTTACAGGGATTGGACTTGGCGGCGTGACTGTCTACTCAATGGTTCAAAAATATTTTACATCCCCTACTCCAAAAAGAAAAGACAAGGAACAATCTATAAATATGGAGCCAGTAGATATTAGAAACTTCCCAGTTATTGATGTAACGATTGAGGATGTTCGGATGGCCATAAGGAAGTTTTCCGATAATCTGCCGAAGGGTGTTTACCGGACGATTCTTGTTCAGGACGATAATAGTATCGACTTTAAGCAGTTGGCTTCTTTACTTGGTGGGATTCCTACTAAAAACTTCTATATGTCAAAGGAAACCTATGATTTATTCGAAGAAAACGAAAAACAAATACCAATAGAGATGGATATCGTTCAAAAGGCCGTTGACCAATATGTCAAGGAGCATAAGGAATATCCAATGTTAAAATTTGATCCGCAGCAGAGAGTGAATTATTATCAGCTGCTGCAGGAACACTATCTTAAAGTAGCTCCAGAAATACAATTTTATATAACTGATTTAGATGGACTTGTCACACATATTAAACCCCAGAAAAAAACCTCCTCTCAAAGCTGAGAGGAGGTTTTTAGGTTCATATGGTCTTGTTATTGAATCCAAGCTCCATCTTTACCAATTTTGTACTTTCCAATAGTCGTGTTGACTGCCATGTGGCCATCATTGTAAAGGAAGTACCATTTCTTGTTAATCTGGATCCAACCAGTTTGCATGACTCCACTTGATGCAAGGTAGTACCACTGGTTATTAACTTTTACCCAACCAGTCTGCATGGCTCCGTTAGCAGTTAAGAAGTACCACTTACCGCTAGATTGTACCCATGAATTTGTTTTCATGACACCTTTACCATCAACAAAGTACCACTTACCGCTAGTTTGAACCCATTCATTGGTTTTCATGACACCTTTGCTATCAACAAAGTACCATTTACCGCTAGTTTGAACCCATGAATTTGTTACCATTACTCCCGTTGTTCCAACATAATACCATTTGCTGTTTGTTAGAACCCAAGAATTTTTAGTCATAGTACCTTTTTCATTGTAGAAATACCAGTTGCTATTTTCAAATACCCAGCCTGCTTTAATTACTGGTACTTCAACTGTTTTGTCTACAGTTACTTCTTTTGCTGTACTTACATTACCTGCTGCATCAGCTGCGGTTACAGAAATTTTCACGCCTGCTGCTTGTTTTGCAATGATGATTTCAAATTTACCATCATTATCAGCTGTTGCTTTACCGATTTCTTTACCGTTTACCTTAGCTACAACGGTTGCTCCTGCTTCTGTTGTACCTTTGATGACTAAATCAGCATCTGTTACTGGATTTACTACTGGTGCTGCTGGTGCTGTTACGTCAGTAACCGTTACTTCTGTTGCTGTACTTACATTACCTGCTGCATCAGCTGCAGTTACAGAAATTTTCACGCCTGCTACTTGTTTCGCAATGGTGATTTCAAATTTACCATCTTTATCAGCTGTTGCTTTACCGATTTCTTTACCGTCTACCTTAGCTACAACGGTTGCTCCTGCTTCTGTTGTACCTTTGATGACTACATCTGCATCCGTTACACCATTTACTACTGGTGCATCTGGGGCTGTTGTATCGGCTACTTCAGTTCCTTTTAATTCTCTAGTATCTCTGACACGGATTCTCTCACCCTGTGAAAAAGCACCTGAAATTCCAACTGCTTCTAGAGTGTCACCCTTTTTAAGGACTGGTACAGGAACATTGCTTTGGTTCACGATATAACCATCCGTAAACACTAACACATTACCAGAACCATCATTGATAACATAAGAATTTTCATCGAACTTAGATACAACAGTTCCTTTTACCTTAACAAGAAGTCCTTGATTTGCAACAGATGTTGCTTCACCAGTCGGAACTACTTTTGGTTGAAGAGGTTCGCCAGTACCGATTTTAATAACATCTTTAGAGAAATTTGTAAACTCTAATTCTTTGTTATTATCAAACGTCTTCATATGACCATAAACTCGGACTTTATCGCCTGGTTTTAAAGAACCATCTGGAACTTCTTGGAACGCCATAATACCACCGGTTTCATCCTGTAGGTTGAAAGCGTCGAAGAATACTCCTGCTCCAGTCGTAACAGTTCCTTCCACAACAACATCCGTTTCATCTGCTAATTTTCTAATGTCAGCAATTTTTGAAACTTTGGTGTCACGATGCGCTAACCAATTTATTGCATTTAATGTTAATTCGTCATTTCCTTTTGGCTCATATGATTCATCCAACTGTTTGTTGTTAAAGATGTTCATTCCGGAAACAACAATACGTCCTTTTTCACCAATTTCCTCTGACGCGATTAACGGAATCGCTGATCCGCCCGTCTCATCGGAAACAGCATCATACGTGTATCCGCCTAGAATATGACCTTGGTATGTGGTTTCATTACCTTTTGCTAGGAGTGTAACCTTACCGCTTTGTGTTAATGGCTGATTATCAGCTCCTGACAAGCTTGTTCCGCCATAGTAATCAACAAATGATACGCGATCAGTAATATAATTTGATACTAATCCTGGACGTACTCTAACAGCAAATGGGCTAACCTTTGGATCACTCCAGAAGTTTCCAGTCTTGCTATCATCAAATACTCCGTCGTTGCCCATTCGGATAGCAGATCCAATATCAGTTAATAATGGATTATTAACTGTTGGATCTGTGGTGCCGTTATTGCTCTTTCCAGCCATTAATAAGGAGCCGCCATTTTTCACGAATTTAGAAACGGCATCTCGTTCACTAGCTGTTAATGCTGTTCTCGCATGTGTTAACACTAATACTTTTACATTACTTAAGACATCATCAGTAATTGCTACTTTATTTTCTGTTACTGTGTATCCTTCTTTTTGAAGCATAAGTGTAAAGGTTGTTAAATTATCCTTATATGATCCACTATCAGCACTTGTATTTTCATTACCGTGAGCAGCATCGATTACTACATTAATTCCGAGTGGTTCTTTAATTTTTACCGGTAACGTATACTTCACATCACCAAGGTCAAGTCCATCATTTGAGGTCACAACTACAATTATCTGATGGTCGCCTTTTATTGGGCTTGCCCATGTTGCTGTTGCTGATGCTGAGCTCTTCGTTAAAATAGATGAGATGTTATTTGTTCCGATAAAATTCTCAGGTTTTACTTCATCGTAATAGAAATCTACCTTTAGGTTTTTAATGACTTCAGTACCGTTATTAGCAACTGTTGCCGTTAATTTAGAGGGGTTACCTCCAATAATAACGCCACTATCAATACTAATATCGTTAACTTTTACATCGACAGATTCTTCTTTTGACCAGATTGGTGAAGAATAAATGCGTTCGCCATCCATTTGGGTAACTTTAACGACAAACCATTGCTGGCCGCCTTTTACCGTGTATGATGGTTTCCATGTGAAGTCTTTTTCCATAGGCGAAATAGAATCCACTACTTTTCCACCATTTGAGAGTAATTCAACTTTTGCAATTCTATCATCTGATTTGTAAGAAGTCGGAAGATATTTATAGTCGCTATCATTATGTGCTTCGGCTACAAGGTCGCTTCCTTTAATATCAAAATTTAATGTCTTGCTTTCAACTGTGGAACCCATATAGTATCCATTTGCTAAAACATCCAACGTAAAGTTTGGATCCTCTTCCATGTACACGCGCATATTACGCATAGAGTGAAGAAGGGAAGCTTGAGAAAGATCGTCTGCAACGATAACTGTACGAGCGTTTACTTGGCCCCATGTTCCTTCATGGTTATCTTCACCATAAGTTGGAGCAACATGCCAGCCTAAATCTAATGCAGAGTAGAATTTTCCTTCAGCATTTGCATAACCATAGTGCCCAGAACCGTTTCCAACTTCTAACATTGTAAATAATTTGTCTACGTCTTTATTGTACGGTTTGAAGTTGTTAAAAGCATTAGCAGACATATCTGGATGGTTGAACTGGCCTACGATGTCATCGTATGTCATTACCCATGCATAATATTGGCTTAAGTCTTGATATTGCTTCCCATTAATATTTCGGTCGATAAAATTATCTGAACCAAAGATATTTGAGTGTCCCCATGTAGTAGAGGTCATTTCAAACGCTGGGAAAACGACATAGTCCTTATTCGTATATTGAGATGCTAGGTCTTTTGTTAATTGCCATTGTGTTCCACCAGAACGTTCTGGCACAGCTGCACCAGAGGCCGTTTTACGTTCTACCGTGTCTGTTCCTAATTTTTCAGGGTCGATATCATGTGAATGGTCTGAGAACGCAAACCAGTCGTAATGATGAGCTTTACCTGCCTTTAAAGCATCCTCAGGATTACCTGCTCCATCATGTGAAATATTGGTGTGGTTGTGTGTTGTACCACGGTAATGATGTCCACCTGTAAAACGTGGAACGACTTCAAATGTCCATTGTTTCTCGCTTAGGTTACCTTTTACATCTTTTGCAGAAACCTTTACAATGTGCTTTCCAAGTGCAAGGTCTGTCCCAGGTGTGTATTTTACTTGTGTTTTGTTAATGGACGCCTCTGGTGCTTTTAGTTCTTGACCATCCAGCCACATTTGTACAGTGGTTTCATCAACACCACTTGGATCGTCAATTAGAGCAGAAATCTCAGGTCTTGTACGTTCTACTTTCGTTTCATCTTGTGGTGTTTCACCACTAATTTTTGGACCAGTAGTATCGGCAATTACTGTTACCGCAAATGGTGCTGTACTTGTCCCAGCTGATTTTACTTTTTCTTCAGCCTTTGCTTCAATATAATATTCAAAGCCGTTTTGAGGTACATTGGCTGCTGGCAATATTACTGTATAACGGCCTTCGCTGCCTTTAAGCATTGGTAATGCAGTATATTCAGCAGTTCCAGCTGCTCTGTAGTAAACCGTAACTGTTTCTGCCCCGTCTGCATTTGCTTCAAATTCTACATTTGCGTCTTTGTAAACAGTTTTTAATGCTGTGTGAGTGATACCTAGAATTGGTGCAATATCCTTAGTATCACGTGGGAATACCTGATACTCACCTGTTGCTGAAGCATTTTTTGTATACTGACCTAATACACCTGTAACTGTATAACTTTTACCCGTCACAAGGTCGGTATCAGGCTTAATTCCAGTTGGTGCCATAACTCTCAATAGTGTAGCTTTATTGTTTTCGTCAACAAACGTGACATTCCAGTTTGGAGCAATAGCTGTAGTTGCTGAAACCTTACCAGTTACAGTTACTAGACTGCCTTCCAATGGCTCTGCCACTGCATAAGTATTTAAATCATTAATTGTAAGAGTTTTTGCTTCTGGTAATGTATTACCTTCACTAATTTTCTCGATAGAAGTAGCTTCCAATTCTGTTAAACCATTGTAAAATAAAATTTTGCCGGTAACCCGAACTTTATCACCTTTAACAGTCTTAAATGGTGTTTCTATTGAACCAAAGATGTTGATTCCAGCTGTATCATCTTGAATAAAGAAATTTTGTTTCTGTGTCCCAAGGATTTGGTTGTCTACTGTTACAACACCTTCAACCGTAAAGAACTTGTTTAGGTTTACCGGTTGTCCTTTTGCATCAGACGCACGAACTTCAGCAAGCTTTGAAATTACAGTTGTATCAGCTTTGGTAACCGATACAGGAACACTTTCTAACATGATTCCTTTACTGCTAGTTGTCATTTGTGTCACATATACTGTGTCAGGAGCTTTGTTAATCGTAACAGAAAAATCTCCTGAAGTACCTGCTTTTACATCGTTAGTAACTAATCTTTCTTTACCGTTTGCTTGGTCATTTGGATAGACATTAATAATTGCATTTGCAGCTGCGGAACCTGCACCGCCAATTAATGTACCGACCCCGTTATTGACTACATAGCTTAGTTTTGATTGAACTACTGACGTACTTGCAGTCGCTAAGTTAATTTGAATTGCTGCACTTTCATCCAAACCAGTCTGTTTAGCAGAAACATATACAAATGTTAGTGCTTTGTCAGAAGGAAGGCTTGCAGTAAAGGAACCGTCCGCTCCAGCTGTAGCTGTAGCAAGAGCTGTACCTTTGGATGCGTTTTCATATACATTAACAGTCGAACCTGGTTCAACTGCATCGATTGAACCTTTTACTGTTACGATAGTATCTTGTTTTAAAAATTGAATATTATTTCCTTTTGGTTGCAAGCTAGTAACTGGAACCATTGGTTTTTCAGGTGCGCTTGCAGTGTTTCTTGGTGCAGCAACTGCTCCTACATAGAAGTCTGCTGCGTTGTCATCAGTATCCCAAGCATTTCCTTTGCCAGAACCTGGGTCAACGTTTGCATACGGTCTACGTTGTACGCTTGTTGTATTTGATGGGGCCTTTGTTGGTGCAGAACCTTCATAAGCATTTGCAGCTCCTATACCAACAAAATCAATTGTACCTTCTGGTTTTGCTCCTGTAGCAGCAGTAGTATTATCTTTGAATAATGCGATTTTCGCACCTGTACCACCCATTGTAATTGAGCCTGAAACATCTGGAGTAGGAAGAACAGCGCCCGTTGCACCACCTGCTTCTGCAATTAGGTAATAGCCATGAGACTGAATTGTGCCAGCTAATGGAGTCACCGACCATGTTGTTCCAGTTGCAGATGCATATTGCACTGACCATCCTTCAAGTGAAACTGGCTGATCAGTAGGGTTGTATAGCTCGATAAAGTCTTTATTATATGGAGCCCCTGCATTTCCTCCCCCACCGAAATAATGAGAGATAACCACATGATCAGCCTGCTCCGCATGAGCTTTGCCAATTAAACCACTTGGCAAAAATGTGCTGATCAAAAGTAGAGCTGTCATGAACATACTTGTCCAGCGCTTGAACTTTCGATTTCTTACTACCATTCATTAACCACCCTTTTCGTAAATTTGTAATTAAATATAGATAAGATGTGTTTTTTTAATAACCTATCTTTCTTGTATTTTAATTACACTATAATTCTACAAAATTTTCAGACTGAAAGATATAATTTTTTAGTAAATTATTATATAAGAATTCGTAAAATTTTTTATATAGGGTATACAAATATGTGTAAAATATGATTATATAAAGGATGAATTAGTTTGCGCTTTCATTTGGCATATTCAGGAAATTATTTCAGTATAATAATTTAAGGGGGATTAATACCTTGTCATATTTCAACAAATTTCGACAATATTTTAAAGTCAGACCTCTAACCTTGATAGTACTATCTTTTATGCTACTTTCTTTTATTTCTTTTCCTGCGAGTACATCAGCACATGCTTACAGTGTTAGTTATACAAATATAACAATGGATAGTAAAAAAACAGAGGTTGTATTTTCTATAGATACTTTATCGATATTAGAGTTACTTCCAAAAATCGACAAAAACAAAAACTGGATTCTTGAACCATCAGAAATTAAAAAAGAAAAACATCATCTAGAGGAATTAATTACCGAAGGTCTTACACTTGATAAGGGAAATAAGGAACAAACTCCTACCATCGAGAAAATGAAGATTGTCAAAAAGGAAAATAAAGAATTTCTTTCAATCACGATGACATTCCCAGCGTTTTTGCCTGGCGACACATTTGTTTATAATGATGGGTTTTATTTCAATGATACCGGAACCAATTATGTCGATTTAATCTCAGCATCTTATATGGGCCAAACGAGTGAAGCCGTATTAGAAGGAAAAAATCGAATATGGACGATGCTAATAACGGAAGTTCAACAGGAACAGCAGTCCCCTGGTGAACAAACTGTCCAGCCGAATCCTGAACAAAAACAAACTGAACAAGGTCATCCCGTTAAAACTACTACTTCATCTTCATGGTTTTCATTTTTGAAACTAGGGATGAATCATATTCTCACAGGATATGATCATTTATTATTTTTACTTGCACTTCTAATCGCTAGACAGAAATTCAAGCAAATTGCAGCAACTATTACAGCTTTTACGATAGCACACAGCATTACTTTAACTTTGACAGTATTAGGCATAATAAATATTCCTTCAAGTTTTGTAGAACCTGCAATAGCATTAAGTATTTGTTATGTAGCCTTGGAAAATATTTTCCGTAAAACGGTTAGCTATCGATGGGCCATAACGTTTGTTTTCGGGCTTATTCACGGGATGGGCTTTGCAGATATCTTAAAAGAAATGAAAATCCCAAAAAGTGCATTAGCAATCGATTTAGCTAGTTTTAATATAGGGATTGAAATTATCCAGCTTGCAATTGTCCTACTACTTTTGCCAGTGTTATCTTTATTATATCGATCGAAGTACTCTAGGAAGGCTATTGTTTTTGTTTCAATTATCGCCTTTCTTTTAGGTGGTATATGGTTAATAGAACGATTAGTAGCATAAATCACTTTATTATATTTGAAAGCGAGAAGGATCTTCCAAGTGAAAGATCCTTCTTTTTCAGCTTAATCAAACCTAAATTGGGAACATGCTAATGTTTTATTCCTATATATGATTTATTAATTAATTGCTTTATTTTTTGTTAAAATGAGATAATATCAATAGACAACAATATTTATTTAAAACGAGGGGTTTCAAAGATGTTAAATCGGAAAAACAAATCGCAGCATTTAGCGACTATTTCTCTTATTGTAATGGCAGCTGGATTTTTAGCCACAATTCCATTACCGCCATCAGTATGGCGAATCATTCTCCAGGGAGGATTTGAAGCAGGACTTGTTGGGGGGCTTGCTGACTGGTTTGCCGTAACAGCCTTATTCCGCCATCCACTAGGTCTTCCAATTCCCCACACAGCCATTTTGCCTAAAAACAGGGAAAAGATTATTGCTAAGATCATTTCGATGTTAGAAAATGACTGGCTAACGAAGGAGAGTATTCGCAATAAAATAGATACTTTCCATTTCACGGAAAAACTATTTTCAGTCGTAAATAAGGAATTGCACGCTCAGCCAGTAAAGGAAAAGCTCATCACCCTTATTCAACATTTAATAAATAGGATTGAGATAAAAAAAATAGCCCCCATTGTTGAACGAGAGCTAAAAACTCAACTAAACGATTGGGAATTAAAATACTATCTTCCCTTGCTCATCGATCAAATTACCATTCGGAAATACGATGAAAAGACACTGGATTTCGTCCTTAAAGAAATTGATGAATGGGCTAAAAAGGACAGTACAAAATATAAGCTGGGCGGTATGGCCTTAAATATGATTGAAAATATTAAAGCAGATGGTATTATGCAGTTTGCTTTAAGATCATTTAGCAACCTTGTCAATGAGGAAAAATTGGGGAATATTATTCAGAGCCTCATTCTTAAAGGCGTTGATAGTTATCGTGATCCCATTAATCAAAATAGACAAACCTTATTAATCCACATTCATAACAAACTGCAAAATATTAAAAGCGATGACAAGTTTTATGAAGAACTTAATCTGTTTAAAACACAAATCATTGAAAAATGGAAACCTGAAGAGAAAATTATCGAATTTTTAACCGAAATTCAGCAAAAGGCATATAATTTCGTGGAACAGCCTAATTTCTATGATGAATATCTGCTTCCATTAATTACGAAAAATCTGGATGAAATAACAGAAAATCCAGAAAAAATAAAGCAGCTGGAATTATGGATTAAGAAACAAATTTCCATCTTTGTTGATCGAAATCATTCAAAAATAGGAAAGCTTGTTGAGGAAAATTTAGAAAAACTTGATAATAAAACACTTATTCACATGATTGAAACAAATGTCGGAAAAGATCTGCAGTGGATTCGCGTAAACGGGGCTGTTTGCGGATTTTTGATTGGCCTTGTATTAGTAGGAATAAAGGCGTTATTTTAACAAAAGACATTTTTGAGCACCTTGATTTCAAGGTGCTTTTTTATATTTCTTCACCTAATAATCAAAAAAAAATTTCCTCGTCCTAAAAAAAGGAAAGTTCTTTTTCAATATTAGCCTACATATTTAGTACTGTAGTCACTATTTTCAAGTGAAAAAGGGGGTAGGAAAATGGGATTAAAGTTTATTAAAATCTCTGTTGTGTATTTTGTCATTGGGGTTTGCATTGGTATGTACATGTCGATGACCCAGAAATTCACTTTCACTCCTGTACACGTTCATATTAATTTATTAGGATGGATGTCAATGGCATTAGCAGGTCTGATTTATGTCGCTTTTCCAAGTGCCGCAAAAACGACATTAGCCAAGGTACACTTCTGGATTCATAATATTTCTCTACCAATTATGATGATCGGTCTTGCATTTTTAGTATCAGGGACAGAAAAAGCAGAGCCGGCAGTTGCTATAGGTGGTACACTAATGGTTTTAGGCATCATCCTCTTTGCCATCAACGTCTTCAAAAATATTAAAAACAAATAGTTTGGAATTATTTTTGTTCATTCAGAAAAAGACGCCATAAATTTGGCGTCTTCTTTTATAGGATCAAAATTAATATCTTTGCACTTTCAGAAATGTCCGGCTACAGGGCCAAGGCGCTTGGGCTTTTCTAATACCCTCTATACACATACTGTTCCTTAGGGGCAGTTGTTTTCGTCCATTTCTCAACCTTTAAATAAGGGATATTTGTTTTAAATGGCTGATAATAAATGGTCGAAATTTTTCCTTTTATCGTTATCCATTCATCATTTTTCAATTTTATTCCTTCAGGCATGTCAACAAGCATACCAAAGACCCCGGAGTCAGCTATACAATGAATTACTCCAAAACGAAATACAAACAGTTGATTTTTATCAATCGTTTCAGCATCATTAAAAACAAAACCTTTAAATTCAAATTCTTTATCTAAAAAATCTCCAGGAAAGTTATAAATAGTTTCCATTCCTTTTAAATAATTCTTATCATTTAAGATTATGGTTTTTTGTTGAACGTATTTTTTCTTTTCTTTCTTCATTAAAGCATCATAATCGTCTTTCCCATAATAAACACTTGTATCAGGACGTAGGAATTGCTGCTGCATAAATGAGTCCCCTTTTCCTTCATCGTAAATCGGAAAGTGGAATCCCTTTGCCTTAACAATATTTGAATCAAGCGTGGCGATTGGAAAAAACAAACCTGAGATTATTGGAAAAGCGAAAATCGGATAGATGAAAAGCTTTTTATACCACTTATCCTCTTTAGCATGATTATGGCCGCAATGCTCATGATCACAGTCTATATCTTTTGATTGCTCTTTATTCAGTAGCAAAATTTGAACAATGGTTAAAACTAATAACCCATAGCCAGCAGCTGCTGAAAGGTAAGAGTATTTCATGTTAATATATTTGTTAATATCTCCGGAAAGATGGAGATGAAACAGTAAGTAAGTAAAGCCAATGAGTATCAAACTTCTTATCATATTTACAACTCCTTAAAACAACAAAGAGTAGACAAAGACAACTACAAAAACAGAAGCAACAATCATAAATACAAGTCGTTTTTTAAATGTTGCCAGCATCATCATTAAATTCTTAATATCCACCATTGGGCCAAACACTAAAAAGGCTAACAGTGAACCCGTAGAAAACGTGGTTCTAAACGACGAAGCAATAAAGGCATCCGCTTCAGAACATAATGATAGAATAAATGACAGTGCCATCATCACGATTGATGACGAGGCCGGTCCATGTCCTATTGAAACAAGTGTAGCTGTTTTAATATAGGTTTGTACAGCTGCAGCAATTAGTGACCCGATAATTAAATACTTTCCCATCGAGAAAAATTCTTCAACAGCATGTTCAAGTGTCTGTTTTACTTTCTTCCAAACCGTTGTTTTTTCATGATGATGATGATCATGATGATAATTTTCTTTGAACGGATTCCCTTTATACCGATAAGCAATTAATATTCCAACTGCAAGTGCAACAACGATAGCGCCAAGTGCACGGAATAACGCTATTTTCCAATCACTGCCGAAAGCAATATAAGTAGCAAATAAAACCACTGGATTAATGATTGGGGCAGTTAACATAAAGGCAATACCAGCTGAAATCGGCACACCTTTAGATACAAGCCTGCTGACAATCGGAACAATTCCACATTCACAGGACGGAAATAAAATACCTAAAAAACTCGCAAAAACGACCGCAAGAATTGGATTTTTAGGCATAATCTTTGCTATCATTTCTTCTGTCACAAATATTTGAATGATTCCCGAGATTAAAACTCCAAGCGTAACAAAAGGTAATGCTTCAATAAGGATTGAGATAAAAATGGTATTCATCTGTAAAAATGACTGCGGCAATGATATACCAAACATAATAGTCCTCCTAATAACTAAAACTCATGTTGACTACTATACTCGGATTCTTTTATTTCGTCCAACGAAAAATTTGGTATTAAGTAAAAAATATTCTCCCACCTTTTTTTGAGAAAAAAAATACTGCCGCCAATTATTAGGCGGCAGCATATCTGATTATGGTTGAAATGGCTGTAAGCTATTTTTCCTAAGCTTCAATCTTTCATCAATGGACTTTATGGAATCGTAATGATAAATCGCCCCTTCCCAATCCCCATACATCGGGTTAGGGAACACAATTAGTTTTCTGCCAAATTCCTCTTTTTGTTTATTTACCGCTTCTATCCTTCCAGATACCGTCAACTCGTCAAATCCACTGAAATCACCAAGATTATCTCCAAACAATAGAACAACATTATGGGTTCTTGCCACTTGGCGGCGTCTGTCTTCTTTCCCTCTTTCCCCTATTCGCTTCAAAAATACGTGATCTGCATCAGCTTGTGGTGCACCAACTGCTAGTAAATTTTTTATGGTTACTGCTTTTTTAGTTTCTTTTCGGTTGGAAATGTAGAAAATAGCCACACCCTTTGAATCGGCGTACTTTAAAAATTCAATGGCCCCTGGGAGTGCCTTTGCCTCAGCCCTTTTAACCCACATACTCCAATTCAGCGGATAGCTATCACTCGAAACGATTTTCCGTGCAAATAGCGGGCTATTATCGATTACAGTCTCGTCTAAATCAAGGACAATTGCTGGTTTTAAGCCTTTTTTCATCGCCTTTTTATTCAAGATTTCATCTAATCTCATTTTTCCAATGTTGTAGCCCTGATAAAACAAAGCTTTCGCTTCGCCTGATGTTTGAAACCAGAGAACAGACATTGTGTTTTGTTCTGCCAAGCTTGCGGGTGTACTTGTCCCGGTTTGTGCGCAGGCACTAATAGCGGAAAGAGAAAGTGCTAAGACAGCTGCTGTTATCAATGCTGCTATTTTTTTCATCTCAACGAACCCTCCTTATTTATACCCTATTAGTATGTGGAAAAATGAAAAATCTAAGCGGTGGGGCTAATTGAAAAATCAAAATAAAAAGGAGACCCATTTCTGGGCCCCAAGTATTTTTAACTAACACGTTTAATACCTTTTGATTGGCTGGTTTCTCTTTTATGAAAACCTTTTATATAATAAACACCGACTAAGAAGATTAGGAAGAATGGACCAATATATAGTGCAATTCTTGTATCCGGATTATAAGCCATAAGACCAATAACAAATACTAAAAAGGCTAAGGCAATATAAGAAGTATATGGGAATAACGGCATCTTATATTTCAATACTTTCGACTCTCCCGGATCTAATGATTTACGATAACGAATTTGCGATAACAGAATGACACCCCAAGTCCAAATTGCTCCGAATGTTGCGATGCTTGTTACCCAAGTAAAAACTTTGGCAGGAACAATATAATTTAAGACAACTCCAATTAACAGAGCCCCTCCAGAAGCTAAAACCGCGATCCCTGGCACACCGCTTTTTGTCACTTTTCCAAAACTCGGTGGTGCCTCTCCGTGCTCAGCTAGGTTAAATAGCATTCGAGCCGTACTAAAAATCCCACTATTACATGATGAAAGAGCAGCCGTAAGGACTACGAAATTAATAATTCCCGCTGCTCCTGGGATACCAATTTTTTCAAAGGTGAGGACGAAAGGACTTCCTTTAGTGCCAATTTCCTCCCAAGGATAAATGGACATAATCACAAACAAGGCACCTACGTAAAAAATAAGAATACGCCAGAAAACAGTATCAATTGCCCTTGAAAGGGATTTTTCTGGATTTTTAACCTCACCTGCTGTAACCCCAATCATTTCAATCCCAAGATAAGCAAACATTACCATTTGCAATGACAATAAAACACCTTTAATTCCATTAGGGAACAAACCACCATGTGCCCATAAATTTCGAATCCCAGTTGCAATACCACCATTACCGAATCCAAAGATAATCATTCCGGCACCTACTGCAATCATGGCAATAATCGTTACAATTTTTATTAGAGCAAACCAAAATTCTAATTCTCCGTAGGCTTTTACTGCAAGGAAATTAACTGTCGCCATGATGACAAGGGCAGCAAGAGCCCAGATCCAGCGAGGTACATCAGGATACCAATATTCCATGTATATCCCTACAGCTGTAATTTCTGCCATACAAGTAACGACCCACAAAAACCAATAGTTCCAGCCTGTTATATATCCTGCAAGCGGCCCTAGATAATCACGTGCATACTTACTAAATGAACCAGCGACAGGCTTTTGAATCGCCATTTCTCCAAGTGCCCGCATAATAAAAAACATGATAAGTCCAGCAAATGCATAGCCAAAAATAATCCCCGGACCAGCCATTTCAATTGCTTTTGCAGAACCGAGAAATAGCCCAACCCCGATAGCAGCCCCTAAGGACATTAAAGTTATATGCCTTTCCTCCAAGCCGCGATGAAGTTCTTTCCCGTGATTGTTTTGATTCATATATTAATCTCCCCCTAATTAAAAACTTCTAATTTCTCAATCATCCCATTTTGCTCTTATTAATAATATACCTTCTGTAGAATAGAAATAATATTATTTTTCGTTTTAAAGAGTTTTTCTTAAAAGAAGTTTTTCCTTCCGAAAAATCAAGTATTCTTTTGTAAGGGTTTTTATTAAACATAACAATTAATCAACTACATCAAGCGATATACCCATTATTAGGAAAAGCAATAAAAATTCTTTGTCCTCCTCTTTTTATATTGGTAGCGCTTTCAAAAAATAATATTTGCAATAATTACTTTTTTGAATTTTGCATGAAGTTATTTTAACATTATTGTGTACAATTTCTTTTGTATAAATAAATGAAATTCTGTCTTTTTTTTTGTAAAATTAAACAAACGGTTGAGCTAAAAAACACAACATTAATATTCATTCATTAAATGGAGGTCAATATTTTGAATACTAGACTACATGATCCTTTTAAAACCGCAATTGATAGTTTGGATGATTTTGCAGACCTAATTAGTCAAGTATTAAAATGCCCCATTACTATCGAGGATTCAAACCACCGGCTTCTAGCCTATAGCACCCATGATGAGCGAACGGATCCCGCAAGAATTTCAACTATTATCGGCCGCAGAGTACCGGAAAAAGTCATCAATCAATTATGGAAAGAAGGAACGATACCAGCTTTATTAAAAACGAAGGAGCCTATTCATGTTAAGAGCATGGATGATATTGGGCTAAGCCATCGAGTCGCCATCTCCATATGGAAGGATGAAGAGGTGTTAGGATTTATTTGGGCTTTGGAAATTGATAAATTATTAAATGAAGAAGATTTCAATTTATTAAAAAAAGCAGCAAACACGGCAAAAAACAAGCTTTTACAACTGCAAACTCGAAAAAACAAGAAGGAAGAGCGATTTCAAGAATTTTTTTGGAAATTGTTAACAGGTCATATGGACGATCGGGAAGAAATAATGGAGCATTTCCAAACAATGCAGATAACGCCCGCCTCCTCTTTTGCTGTTCTTGTTTTTCAGTTTCAACAGAACATCACCGACAAAGATGAGCAAAATATCTCTTATATATTAAAAACTACCCAGCGCATCCAAATCATGCTCTATACAATCGACTGCAACCAGCTTATTCTGCTCGTATCTGGAACAAATATGGAGAACCCACTCAATGAAATAAACCATTTTGTTCAAACATTTATTTCAAAAACAATGGAACGTTACGGTGTAATGGATATCAGTCCTGCCTACAGCGGAATTTATGATAATTACCAAAAAATCAGTAAAGCTTATAAAGAAACATTGGCAGTATTATCGATAAAGGAAAGGTTCCCCTTAGAAACAAAAACCATTCACAATTACACAAAATTAGGAATATACCAACTTTTTGACCTACTTTTAGAAAAAAGAAAGAATGAGACATATGAAAACCCTTCACTGAAAATGCTTGAAGAATATGATCAAAAGCATAACAGCAATCTCGTCGAGACATTAGAAATATTTTTAACTAAAGACAATAATATAAATGATACCGCCAAAGAATTAAATGTCCACGCCAACACCTTAAATTATCGCTTAAAGAGAATTGCTGAGATTGGTGAAGTGGATTTCAAGGATCCAAATCAAAAAATGCTGCTCTACCTCGATTTAAAGCTGAAAAAATACCAGGGGATTTGAACATTTTGTGAAAATCCCCAAAAACATTACTAATCTTTCTCCTTTATTAACAAAGAAATTCGTTGGCAAACCTTTTATACTTAGGCATAGCAAAATTACTTTAAGCATTAAGGGGATGAATTAGAATGTTTATTGGTGTAACTAAAGAAATTAAAAACAATGAAAATCGCGTTGCACTTACGCCTGCAGGTGTCGTTTCATTCTTGACTGCCGGACATAATGTATTAGTAGAAAAAGACGCCGGAATTGGAAGCGGTTTCACTAATGAGGATTATGTAAAAGCTGGTGCAGAGATTATTGGCAATGCAGAAAACGTTTGGGCTAAATCAGATATGATTATGAAAGTAAAAGAGCCTCTTTCAAGTGAGTATCAATACTTCCGTCCAGGTTTAATCCTATTTACATACTTACACCTAGCAGCTGAGCCAGCGCTTGCACTGGCATTAAAGGAAAAAGGTGTTATCGCAGTTGCTTATGAAACTGTGGCAGTTAACAGAACTCTTCCACTTCTCACACCTATGAGTGAAGTTGCTGGACGGATGGCAGCCCAAATTGGCGCTCAGTTCTTGCAAAAAAATAACGGTGGCCAAGGAATCCTACTCGCAGGTGTCCCTGGGGTAAACCGCGGTAAGGTTACCATCATCGGTGGTGGAATTGTTGGTACAAACGCAGCTAAAATGGCCATCGGTTTAGGTGCTGACGTGACAATCATCGACTTAAGTGCTGACCGCCTACGCCAGCTTGACGATATTTTCGGAAATCAAATCAAAACATTAATGTCTAATCCAATGAACATCGCAGAAGCGGTGGCAGAGGCTGATCTTTTAATCGGTGCTGTTTTGATTCCTGGTGCTAAAGCACCTAAATTAGTTAAAGAAGAGATGGTTAAATCAATGAAGCCTGGTTCTGTCATTGTCGACGTTGCTATCGACCAAGGTGGAATTGTTGAAACATGTGATCATATCACAACTCATGATAACCCTACATTTGTCAAACATGGTGTTGTCCACTATTCTGTTGCTAATATGCCTGGTGCCGTTCCAAGAACTTCAACAATTGCATTAACAAATGTTACGGTTCCTTATGCATTGCAAATTGCAAATAAAGGGGTTTTCAAAGCCATCTCTGAAAATGCTGCTTTATTGCTTGGCGTTAACGTAGCCAACGGAGAAATCACTTATGAAGCAGTAGCAAAAGATCTTGGTTATGATTATGTAACGGTAGAAAAAGCATTAGAAAAAGAACTTGCTGCTGTTTAACAGTCTACTCTTTTCCCCTCAAGAAATGTCTTGAGGGGATTTTTAACTCAACCTCCATCCTATCACTCAAACTGCCATACACTGTGACTTAGGTTTCCATATCGGAAACTACGATGAAGTAATGTTGCTTTTTGATGATTGTCTGCAGCACCCATCGCGTAAAAAATCGGAATAAAGTGTTCTTTCCCATAGGGTGGTACCGCAAATTCTGCATTTGGTGCCAATGAGTCATATTTAAATAGTGAAGGTAAATCCCATTTATCTAAATGATGTGCTAACCAATCATCAAATTCAAGTGCCCATGAATCCACTTGCCCATTGTCAGACCATTTCAAAGCCGCTAGGTTATGCACAGTTCCTCCACTGGCAATAATTAAAATGTCATTCGCTCTTAATACCGATAAAGCTTTTCCAATTTTATATTGCTCCTCTGGCGTAAGATTAGAATTGACCGACATGGAAATAACCGGAATATCGGCATTTGGATAAAGCAAGCGGAGGACAATCCATGCACCATGATCAAGACCACGCTGTGTTTCACTTGCAAAGGATACTCCATTGTTCGTGAATAAATCCTCTATTTCTTTTGCAATCTGGTTATCTCCTTTGGCAGGGTATTCAATTCTATATAGTGCTTCATCAAATCCTCCGAAATCATAAATCGTACGATATTGGTCAACATTGCTCACCTTTTGGATTTTAGACTCCCAATGTGCTGAAAATAAAATAACAGCCTTTGGTTTTGGCAAGGTTTGTCCCAATTTTGTTAAAAACTTCGTATACTCATTATTCTCGATTGCAAGTAATGGTGAACCATGAGCAATAAATAAAGATGGCAGCATCTTAGTTTCCTCCAAATTTTTGTGATTTAATTTTGGAATTACTTATCTTTTTAAATCATTCAAAATCCAAGCTTGGAAATCTTGAAGATTTCCTTCAGATACTGAATGGCCTTCTGGATAGGTTTTAAAGGTCACCGGGATGTTCAACTTATGAAAATACTCGGCATTTTCTTTACCCCATTCATACGGCAGGACCTGATCAAATTCCCCATGTGAGATAAACACAGATAAATGATTGCCAGGATTAATATTGTATTCTTCCTTGACAAACATCGGAATATATCCGCTTAGAGCTACAACACCCTTAATTTTAGTACCAAGGGTTAGTGCTAAGGACATCGAAAGAATCGCCCCCTGGCTAAAACCTAGCAAGTATAATTGGCTTAAATCCAATGAATACTTTTCAGAAGCATAATCAATAAAGGTAGTTAATTTATTCATTCCTTCATCGAATACTTCACGATGTGGTTTTCCAAATCCTTGGATAGTGAAGTAAGCAAATCCTGGCCCCTGGGAGAGGTGTCCCCTAATACTAAAAATATAGAAGAAATCCTCTAGATCCTCAACCAATGACAACATATTTTGTTCATTACTTCCCATTCCGTGCATAACAAACAATGCAGGGTACTTCTTTCCCGGTATTTCCTTCTTTGGACGACGAAGTTCATAAATCATTGGTGTTTCCATTTAGTAATCATCCTTTCATTATTAAATAATATTTATTTTAAATGGTAAGAGCCTATATGATTCCTAAAACAGTTTCATTTTGAGATACAAAGAAAAAAGTTTCCTTATATGAATCTTTGTTTCCTATACAATATCAAAGAAAAGGATAGCATGTCAATTATTTTTTTGTTAATATGAAATTAAGTTTACTATTAAGAAACCATCGAGGTGATGAACGTGGATATCGGCTCTAAAATTCGTGCCATTAGAAATAGGAAAAAAATAACGATTGCCCAAATGTGTGAAGATACTGGTCTTTCAAAGGGATTTATAAGCAATGTTGAAAACAACAACACATCCCCTTCAATCAGTACCTTACAAACGATAGCTAATTTCTTAAATGTTCCATTACCCTATCTTCTGTTAGAAAAAGATCAACATATGAGTGTTATTCGAAAAAATGAGAGAGAATTCACTATCTCTACAGACTCAGATTTAAAGGTAGAGCATTTAGCATCCAGAGGTGGTTTAAGCATTAGACAGGTTGAAATTCCTCCTGGAGCTTCTACAGGAGCAAAAAAAGCACATGAAGGTGAAGAATGCCATTTAGTTCTTAAAGGGAAAATTCTTGCGGAACAAGGTGAAGACTCATTTATTTTGGAAGATGGAGATACTTTCAGTTGGTGCGCAAGTGTTCCTCATTTTGTTAAAAATATCGGGGATGAGGTTGCCGTTGTATTAATAGCCGTTTATTCAGAGGTCTCAGAATAGGTATTCATAGAAACAAGCGATAGCACTTGTTATGTGTATGATGGTAGAGCTTGTTGGAAATGAATTCAATTTCAAAAATATTAGAAAGGCAGCTATCCAACTATAGCTGCCTTTGATTTTGATTATAGGTACTTCCGGTTAACCCCTTTTCCATCATAGGAAAACAGCATTTTTCTTTCTTCAATCATCGTTTCGATATGAACCGGCCTGCCCCAAAGCTGCTGGATATATGGCAGTACTTTTTCGAGGTATTTCACATCCAGTTCCACCCCTTCATACCAATGCTTTAAGTAAAGCTCGCCGTTTTTCATATAGTCACCATCATTGACAGTGATATATGGAAATCCGCCGTTTACCCGCATATTTACAAGTTGGTCACGGATATGCTCCCACTCTTTATCAACGATTTTATAATCCCGACCTTGTTTCTGGAATAGATACATATCTTCCCTCATCACGAGGTCTTTATTTAAGTAATTCCGCAAGAAGGAAATATCCGATTCTACTTCTCGCACTTCAAACATTTTTTCTCTGCCTGAGTCAGGCTCAACACCTCTACGCTTCATTTCTTCAGTCGGATTATTATAGCGTTCTTCAATATCCTCAAAGATTTTAATGCCAAGATAATAAGGGTTTATCCCTGTTTTAGATGGTTGGACAACACCAGCATTCAACTTGGCGAAGTCAATTGCTTCACCACTTGTTAAATCCATTTCCCGTAAAATTCGTTGATGCCAATACGAGGCCCAGCCTTCGTTCATGATTTTTGTTTCAAGCTGCGGCCAAAAATAGAGCATTTCCTCCCGCATCATCGTCAAGATATCGCGCTGCCAGTCCTCAAGCTCCCTGCTGAAGGTTTCAATAAATAACAATAAGTCCTTTTCAGGCCGTGGTGGAAATTTTCTTTTCTTCGGTTGATTGGTTTCCTTCTTATTCTTCTCGTCTAACCTCCAGAGGTCATCATATGGCGTAGTCATATGGTGTTCTTCATCTTCAGCTTCTTCATCATCTCCAATCGACCATGCTAATTTTGGCCTCATCAGAGAAGGATCGATGTGCTCATCAATCGCTAATACTGCATCAAGGAAGGTTTCTACTTCCTTTTTACCGTATTGGATTTCATATTGATGAATTCTCTCCGCTGTTGCCGCCATGCTTTCAACCATGTCTCGCTTTGTGTTTTGAAAGCGGACGTTATTTTTGAAGAAATCGCAATGAGCTAAAACGTGAGCCACAATGAGTTTGTTTTGAATCAATGTATTAGAGTCTAACAAGAAGGCATAACACGGATTTGAGTTAATGACAAGTTCATAAATTTTACTAAGCCCCAAATCATAGTGAAGTTTCATTTTGTGAAATTGCTTTCCAAAGCTCCAATGTGAAAATCGTGTCGGCATTCCATAGGCTCCGAACGTATAAATGATTTCAGCAGGACAAATTTCATAACGCATTGGGTAAAAGTCTAAACCAAAGCCAGTTGCTATTTCACTGATTTCACTGATGGCGTATTCAAGTTGATTCCGACCTTCTACATCCATTAGCCACTCCCCCTTTACCTCTTACCACAATGTATGAAGTAATGGTGGGAATGATGAAACAAGATAAAATAAACTATTTCTATTTTTCCCTAAGCCTAAATTGTTATGATTAATGAGGAATTTTTTTCGCCTCTTCTGCAAGTTTAAGTCCAACATAGCGATTACGTTTCCATTCCGCTTTAAAGACAGATAAGGGGGGATTCGTTTCGCCAACAAGATAGCTAATTTCAATCGTCATTGCTGGTCGGTGATAAGTAGTGATAAACCAATCAGTGAAACCACCGCCCATTGAATCTTTAGATGGCTTTGCTAATTTATAACCAGTTAATTTAGCAATTTTTTTAGCAACCGTTTTATCGCGCTTTAAGTATTTTCCGTTTCTAAAGTTCCAAAAAATCTCTCTTCCTGCTGTATGATAAGCGATTGCAATCGAAGGGTTTACCTCACTAATAAATTTCGTTAAGGCAACGACTTCCTTTGATTCAAGAGGTTTTTTCCCCTTATAAAATTTATTGGAAGGGGTTGATGGTTCTTTATCAAGAGCTGACCAGCCTGCCGGATATTGCCGGTTTAAATCAACTCCCATTCCATTGGCTTTCCAACCTTCAAAATTATCCAATTGGTCATTCATAATCAATAATCGTTCTTGATGCTCAATCGGAAAGCTTTTAATGTTATTTTGTTGAATAGCCACACCATCCGGATTTAACATTGGTACAAACCAAATCGAAACATCATTAAGGATATTTGTGGATATAGCCCCGAACTTCTTCTTCTCTTGATAAGCATCAGCATAAGACTCAAGCATTTTCATCAGTACGATACTCGTAAGCCATTCACGTCCATGATGTGAGCCAATTAAAACGATATTTTTCTTCCCATGTCCTAGCTTTACTCCCCAAATTTGTCTTTCAAAATGGCTCGTGCCAATTGATTTTATTTCAACTTGCCCTTTATACCTGACCTGAATCTTTTCAAGGTCTTGAACCAGCAGTTCATATGAATACGGTTTATCAGTTTCAACGACTTTTGCATGTGTAACTGTTTCGAATGGTAGGAATACAATCAAAATAATCCATAAAATTTTGGCCATAAAACCTCCACTTTTTTTAAAATTATTCAGGTAAATGTTGAAAACAGCTTGAAACTTGGTTCTCCAACATTTTCTGTGAAAGTTATCTTCAGAATGTCATACAATAATCTCAACTCCTAATAAGGAGGAGAGAAAACAAATGAATAAGATAGATTATGACCGAGCGTTATATTACACCCAGCGTTCCGAATGGGATAATTTGCTAATTTTGATGGTACGGACAAAAGATCATTTTTTGTCAAAAAGAATCGAACAATTCCTGCATGCCTACAATTTTGAACGTGATTACACTGTGATTGAAACGAAACTCTATAACCTGCTTCGTTACATCGACCATGCTAACGAAACCGTCGAACCTGATGAAAATGGATTACCGATGTATAGTCTTTCCTGAAAAAACAAGGGAATACAGAATTCGTTGAGAAAAATTTTTACAACCGGGCCAAAGAATTCCACCAAAAAACGGCTTTCCTTGTTGGAAAGCCGTTTATATTTATGCTATTGGATATTGTTGAGCGAATGGATGTAAGACGATTTCATCAATCAACATATGGTTTGGTGCGGACGCCATATAGACGACTGCATTTGCGATATCCTCCACCTTAAGCCAGTCTTTTTTCTCTGGTAAGCCCTGTGTAGATTCTGCAAAATAAGTATCCACCATTCCGGGATTTATGGTGCCAACTCGAATTCCATAGTCGCGGACTTCTTGTGCTACTGAGCCAGAAAAACCTTGGACTGCATATTTAGTAGCTGTATAGGCTGCTCCATTCGGAATCGTATAGCGGGCAACATCAGATGAAATCGTAATAATCGTTCCGGATTTCCGCTCTTTCATATGTGGAAGCACTGACTTTGTAGCAAGGAAAACCCCTTGAACATTAACCTCAAATACTTTCTTCCACTCTTCAAGAGTAACTTCTTCGGTTAGTTTAAAGAAGCCAACACCTGCATTGTTGACAAGAAGATCGACCGAGCCATAGGCAGCAATTGTTTTCCTAACTACCTCCTCCATGTCCTCTTGTTTCGAAACATCCGCTTGAACTGGGAGAATATTGGTATAACCCATTTTCTTTAATTCATTTGCCGTTTCAGATATTTGTGAAGAACTGCCGACAATCGTTAATTTCATCCCTTGGTCTGCAAGTTTTGTGGCAATTTCCCTGCCGATGCCACGTGATGCACCAGTGACAATGGCGGTTTGGTCTTTAAGCATATAATTCTTCCTCTCACGATGAAATCCTATGATGATTATTTATTTTCTTGAAGGAGTTTTATTTTTTGGTCCACAAGCTCCATAAACGCTTTTTCAATTGCTTGTTGTTTTGATTTACTTTCTTCAAGGCCATGACTATTGACCCCAAAGTAGAATTTAACTTTTGGCTCTGTACCAGATGGTCGTAGACATACCCATGTGCCGTCTTCGAAAGTATATTTTAAAACATTCGATTTTGGTAACTCGATTTTTTCCTCTTTATTCTTCGTTACTCGCAGGCTCGTTAAATAATCTTCTTTAGAAGCAGTTTTGAAAGACCCTAGGCTATTTAGAGGCTCCTGGCGGAATGAAGCTAAAATGCGTTGAATCATTTCTGCTCCTTCCTTACCTTTTAAGGTTAACGAACGAAGTCCTTCCTGATAATACCCATACTTTTCAAAAACTTGCATCATCCCTTCATAAAGGGTCATACCTTGTTTTTTATAATAGGCACATACCTCAGTCGCTAAAAGAGCAGCCTGAACGGCATCCTTATCACGGGCAAAGTCACCGATTAAATAACCGTAGGACTCTTCGTAACCAAAAATGAAGGTATGATCTCCATTTGCTTCATATTCCTTAATTTTTTCCGCTATAAATTTAAATCCAGTTAATACATCTACCGTTTCTAATTGGTAAGCAGAAGCTATTTTTCTGCCTAACTCAGAAGTAACAATTGTTTTTAACACAACTCCATTTGCTGGCAAGGTACCTTTTTTCGTTTTCTGTGAAAGAATATAATCCAATAATAACGCACCTGTTTGATTGCCTGTAAGGACCACATATTCTCCCTCATGATTAGGAACCGCAATGCCTAGGCGATCTGCATCCGGATCGGTGGCAATTAAAAGATCGGCGCCCACTTTTTTGCCATCTCGAATGGCTAGTTCAAAGGCAGCATGTTCTTCTGGGTTTGGACTTTTCACCGTCGAAAATTCAGGGTCTGGAAGTTCCTGCTCTTTTACGACCGTTACATTTTGATAGCCTAATTCGGCAAGGCCCGCACGTACAAGTTTATTTGCCGTTCCATGTAATGGAGTGAAAACAATATTAATATCTGTTTCTTCAGCAAGGCTTAGATTTTCAGAAATGGTCTTTAATTTTTCAATATATACTTGATCAATGTCTGAACCAATTGTTTTAATTAATCCTAATTCTCTTAACTTCTCCTCACTGTCTACCTCAATTAATAATTCATTCTCGATTTCATTTACCTTTGCAATTACTATATCCGCTGCTTTAGGTGGCATTTGCCCGCCATCCGAGCCATAAACTTTATATCCGTTATATTCCGGTGGATTATGACTGGCTGTAATAACAATGCCAGAAAATGCATGTAAATATCTTAAAGCAAAGGATAATTCCGGTGTCGGCCTTAGTTCATCAAACACATACGTTTGAATCCCTTTTGTTGCAAGTGTTTTAGCAGCCTCCAACGCAAATTCCGGTGATTTATGTCGTGAATCATAGGCGATGACAACACCGCGTCGTTTTGCTTCTCCACCTTGTTCTTCTATGTATGCAGCCAGGCCGGCTGAAGCTTTACGGACAGTATAAATATTCATTCGATTTGTACCAACGCCTATTTCCCCGCGCATACCGCCCGTTCCAAATTCCAAGTTTTTATAAAAAGACTCTTCTAACTGCTTTGCATCCTTATTCAACTGTTTTAATTGATTTTTTAATTCCAAATCCAATCCATCAAATTCAATCCAGTTATTTGCAACAGCTTTCCAATCCACTAAGGGTCCCCTCCTATTTCTGTCTAATGTTTATTGTTTCTAAGTTCAGGTTTGTTACTCCTTTTAAAAACCACTAGAAATAAACTGACATTTTTTGCATTTAAGTGAAACAACTCACATTCTATCATACCTCAAAATGACTCTTATTAAGAGTAAAAATAGAAAAAAGCCTGTAAAAAACACAGGCTGTCGATTTTTCATATTATTAGCTCATTGTCTGCTTTTGAATAAATGCTGAGCATCGGATTATTTTTCATACATGACGCAACAAAAAAGTGTTCAAAATGAAAGGGAAAAGATAACCCAAATCCCTTAAGTGTTGCCACATTTTTATTAAATACAGCTGCGTATTGTTCATCCAACGGAGAGGACTCGAGAATGGATATTAAGGTTTGAATACTCGTCATCACCTGAAAGGCATCTTTTAATGTGGTAATATCTTCAGAAGTATGCAATACCTTTAACTCTTCAAGCTGACAAATCTCTTCATCATTGAAAAAGAGAGGAAAAATATTAGAATAAATGTATCTCACCAGTCCATTTATTTCTTCTTCTTGACTTGGTGTCGAGGCAAAAACTATTTTCACTTATAACCCACCTTTGCCATCGCTATTTTCTGTCGTAATATATAACATAAGGATAACATATCTAAGTGTGAATATACGGTGGTAATTAATAGAAAAGTGGAAGGTGATTTTATGCTTAAAACAGTGCGAAAGGGCGAGTGGTTTCAAATCATTGTCCCGGAAAAATGGGAAGGAAAAACAATAGAAGAACTATTTCGTCATGTATGGGAGGCTCCGAAAAAATTAACTCATCTTTTCCGAATGGAGGATAAAGTTCTTGTGGATGGAAGTCGTGTTAATTGGCATTTACCACTTTCTTCTGGCTCAAAGCTGCAAATCCACTTATTCAATGAAGAGGAACTCCAAGTCATTCCGAATTTTTTTGATATTGACATCCTGTTTGAGGATGACCATGTTTTAGTCATCAATAAACCGCCATTTATGAACACTCATCCAAATGACCCTAAGACAGAGAAAAATACTCTTATTAATGCCGCTGCTTTTTATTTGCAATCCAAAGGGGAATTGAGAAATATTCGGCAAATCCATCGATTAGACCGGGATACCTCAGGGGCAATCCTGTTTGCAAAACATCCATTAGCAGGGACTATTTTAGACAAAATGCTAGAAAAACGGGAGATAAAAAGAACCTATATTGCAGCAGTACATGGTCTGCTAAACCTGAAAAATGGGACTATCAATGCGCCAATTGGCCGTGATCGTCATCATGCTACGAAAAGAAGAGTTTCACCCTCCGGTCAGCAAGCCGTTACCCAGTATCAAGTGATAAAAGAAGATAAAAACAAACAACTCTCGATTGTAAAATGCTGGCTTGAGACGGGAAGAACGCACCAAATTAGAGTCCATTTGAGCGACCTGGGACATCCTTTGGTTGGAGACACTTTATATGGAGGTCAACCACTTGTGAAAAGGCAGGCACTTCATGCGGCTAAACTTGAATTTACCCACCCATTCACTCAAGAAAAAGTAGCATGTCATGCACCATTTACAGATCTATCAGCAATATTTTCAATGATTAATGTGTATAAAATCTAGAAAAAAGCCTCCCGTGACTGGAAGGCTTTTTAAAATCCATACTGCTATTCACTTTATTTTTAATCCGCTTTTCTAAAGGCACGCATTAGGAAGCTTACCAGAAGAACCAGTACTGCCGCACCGATGATTGCCGGAATAATCGCAAAGTTAGACACATGAGGCCCCCAGTTTCCTAAAACGGCTGTCCCTAGCCAGGCTCCAACAAAACCAGCAATGATATTACCAATAATACCACCCGGAATATTTCTTCCGACGATAAGTCCTGCTAACCAGCCAATAATTCCACCGATAATTAATGACCAAATGAAGCTCATTTTAGAACACTCCTTTTTAGTATTCATCATTTCACATATTTTTTAGCCTTATATCCGAAACCTCAGGCAGTTGAGGAAAGATTTTTCTCGCTGCCTGTACCTTTAAAATACCCAAAAAATTTTTTTATACTCATAAAAGTATATAGACTGGTAAATGAACCGGGTTTTAAATTAATATTCCACCCGTCAATTGTCCTTAAAAATCAATCATCTTTACATAAATTAATGATTCTAAGCAAAAGTTAAAACAGTATTTCAACTCATAAAAAGTATTTAGAAAATTCTAATGTTAAGTTTTTGTAAATTTAGTATAAATATATTTCTTTTTTCGACATTTTTCAGATAAAATTATTGGGTTGGTGCACAACTTTTGTATGAAAAAATGGAGGTATATCACATGGCAATAAAAAAAGTAGACAAATTCTCGGCACTTCTCAGAAAAATTTCATCTAACCTTAAAGAAAGTGCTAATTTCTTTACAGAATACAAATTAAAAAATGTTAGTGATTTGAAAATTTTTTCTGAGAAAATGAAGGAGTATGAAACCACAGGTGATTCATACGTACACGAGGTAATCAAAGAATTGAATGATGCCTTCATTACTCCCATTGAACGTGAAGATATCCTCCACCTTGCCATGAGCATGGATGATGTGCTTGATGGTCTTGAAGCTAGTGCCGCTTTATTCGAAATGTATTCGATTACGAATGCAGATGATTTTATGAAAAAATTTGTTGATAACATTCAAGGTAGTATTCTTGAAATCGATAAGTCAGTTGAATTATTATCCAATAAAAAGTTACCTCAAATTAGAGAACATGCCATTAAAATCAAAGATTTTGAATCAAATTGCGATAATATTTTACGTCAATCCATTAAGCATTTATTTACAATTGAAAAAGATCCAATCCGCATTATTCAGTACAAAGAAATTTACGAAAATCTTGAGGATATTGCAGATTATTGCCAGACTGTTGCCAATACCCTCGAAACCATTATTATGAAAAATGCCTAAGGAGCAAAATAATGAGCGTTTTATTAATACTAACGATACTAATTGTTGTAGGTGCTCTTGCATTTGATTTTATTAATGGTTTTCATGATACAGCCAATGCAATTGCCACCTCTGTTTCAACAAAAGCACTAAAACCTCGCCATGCAATCCTTTTGGCAGCGACTATGAATTTTATTGGAGCAATGACCTTTACCGGGGTAGCAAAAACAATATCAAAGGATATCGTCGATCCCTTTATGCTCGAACATGGCTCAGTCGTCATTCTTGCCGCCTTACTATCAGCTATTGCTTGGAACCTTCTCACTTGGTATTACGGCATACCAAGCAGTTCCTCGCACGCACTGATTGGCTCCATTGCCGGGGCAGCCATTGCAGCTGAAGGTTTAAATGTTCTTAACTACAAAGGATTTACAAAAATAATTGAAGCACTTATTCTTTCACCAATTATCGCTTTCGTTGTCGGCTATATCATTTATAGCATTTTTAAAGTTGTTTTTAAAAACTTCAATTTAACGAAAACAAATCGAAATTTCCGCTACATCCAGATTGCTACAGCAGCACTGCAATCTTATTCTCACGGTACCAATGATGCCCAAAAATCTATGGGTATTATCACGATGGCATTAATCGCCAATCACTACCTTAAACCAGGGTCTGATGTGCCATTTTGGGTTCAAGCTTCCTGTGCAATTGCAATGGGATTAGGTACCTCAATTGGCGGTTGGAAGATAATAAAAACGGTGGGTGGAAAAATCATGAAAATACGCCCAATTAACGGGGTTGCTGCTGATTTAACAGGTGCAGCCATCATTTTTGGTGCGACCTATATCCATCTGCCAGTTAGTACAACACATGTTATCTCATCAGGAATTTTAGGGGTTGGGTCAGCCCACCGTCTTAAGGGTGTTAAATGGGATACAGCACAACGGATGCTGATTACATGGGTTATTACCCTTCCAATCACAGCTTTATTAGCTGGATTCATTTATTTCATTCTGAATCTTTTCATGTAATAATCGAAAAATTTATATTTAATTAAAAAACCATCGGCTATTTTGCAGATGGTCAGGCTGTCGAAAAACCTTCGACAGCCTTTATTTTTTTATGTCACTTTAACATTTCACCGCGTTAATTTTATTAATGCAACATGTCTGTTGATTTGCGCTCCAATCAACAGGTGCAAATTCAATAATGTCCTCACACAACCAAAAAAATAAAAAAAGAAGTGGTGAAATCTATGTTTAAACCAAGAGAATCTTCCCAAAGTGAATATTGATTATCTTTACGGTATTCGTTCTGAGCGACAACTAGAAAGAGAAATACGAATGAATGTTGCCTATCGTTAGTTTTTAGGTTTGAAATTCAAGGATCCAGTCCCACATCCCTCAACGATTAGTTGGGATCGACAACATCGTTTTAAAGATACTGGTATCTTTCAAGAGATTTTTGATGAAATTGTTCTTCAGGCAAAGAATCATACAATGGTTGGAAGACGTGTTTTATTTACTGACTCAACCCATTTAAAGGCAAATGCAAATAAGCATAAATACACGCGAGAAGAAGTTGAAGTAGAAACTCGTGAATACTTTGATGAATTAAACAAGGCTATTGAAGAGGATAGAATAAAGCATGGTAAAAAGCCATTAAAGGAAAAGGTAAGGTTAAATCGCTTATCTAAATCGGGAAAAT